>NZ_JBZFLI010000007.1:0-287529 GCF_058315175.1 Metabacillus sp. RB-C-LZQ-3-1
ATTGTTATTACTAAAAAAGGTGCATATTAAATTTTACGACTATATGATTGATTAGTGGAAGAGTGCATATGAAGAAAAATTTTTTATTAATGAGCTTAAATTTGATAGCAAAACTATTGACTAATACGGTTATTTTCATGTTATTAGCTAGACTAATGGATACAACTGAATATGGAAAATTGATGTACTATTACACAATTTCAGTATTGATTAGTATTTTTATTGATTATGGATTTAATCTTTATACTGTAAAGGAAATGGCAAAAAATAAAGATTCTTGGAAAAATACATTCATGAAATCATTAGAATCTAAAGTAACCGTTACTATTCTCATTTCAATTCTTACTTTTACTTTAATCTTTTTTGAAATACTTCCTAAGGATTCTTCTTTTCTTTTGTTTTATATTATGGGTATTGTGACATCCTACTTAAATTATTATGTATTACCTTTTAGAGTATTTGATAAATATAAAACAGAGACCTTATTTTCAATTTTTAATAATATCTTACTTTTTATAATAGTATTGATAACTATTTATCTTTATCAAAGTATATTTTCTGTTGCAGTGGGGTTTTTATTATCAAGATTAATTAGCATTATTATATTAATGATAATAGTAAAAACAAAATTAGGATTAAAAATAAATTTTAAATATCACATTTCAAATTCCTTTGTACTAATTAAAAGGAATTTTACCTATGGTCTTCATTTAATAATAGGTACAATGTATTTTCAATTAGATACAATTATATTGAAAAGTCTAACAGATTATGAAAGTGTAGCATTTTATCAGTCAGCAATGAGAATCGTAATGGCTGCACTGATTTTTACAGAAGTTATTTCAAATATAATGTTGCCAAAATTATCTCAGCAAACTAATTTACTTAAATTAGAAGAGATAGCTAAAAATGGTAGGAAAATATTAGGGATAATAGGACTTACATTAACTACAATTTTAATTATTTTTAGTGATTTTATTATCAAGATACTCTATGGTGAAGGCTTCCGAGCAAGTGTACCTTTACTATGTATTTTAGCTCTGATGCTTTTATTTAGATATTTATCTGTAATTGATGGTATTCTGCTAACAGTTTTAGATAAACAAACATTAAGAATGGTATTGGCAATAGTATCCTTAGTATTGAATTGTGCATTTTCTTTTACTTTTATTCTAAAATATGGCGTAATCGGAGCTGCTTATGCAAGTTTATTAACAGCTTTTATCTTAATGGTCCTATATAAAATAATAATAAAGAAAAATCTTAATAATCAGGAAGAGTGAATTTTTATGGGAAGTATAAATATTAATTTAATTGGTGCGTTTGATAGAAATAATTATGGCGATTTACTTTTTCCAATAGTTGCCGAAAAGATGTTTTTGAAAATTAATAATGAAAGAAATTCAGGAATAAATTTAAATTTTCAATTTGTGGGATTAAGAGATTCAGATTTATCAGCTATTGGTGGTAAGAAAACAAGAAATATTGAATTTTTAAATGATAAGTCTAATACAGTTTCAATTATTACTGGCGGAGAAGTTTTAGGTACAAATTTTATGGGAATGGATTTATGTTATGAACATTTGGGAATATATAATTTTTTATTAAAGTCATTTAATAAAGTTTTTGGTAATGTATTGATTAACAAATATTTAACAAGTAAATATAACACTGATCAGGTGTTTCCTTGGATACCTTCAGTAAACCACTTCCAGAAGAATAAGGTCATTTATAATAGCGTAGGTGGCACCAATGTTGATTTAAATAATAAAAGGCTAGTAGAAAATATTAATTATGCAATAAAGTTTTCTAGTTACTTTTCAGTTCGTGACATTAAAACAAAAGAAATCTTAACTAATATTAATGCTAATTATGCTGAAAAAATAAGGGTTTCTCCAGATTCTGCAATTATAATGTCAGAGTTATTCTCAATAAATTTTCTTGAAAATAATTTGTCAATAGAAGTAAAAGATTTTATAAGTAAAAAAAGAGGATATATAACTTTTCAAGTTAGTAAAAAGGTTGGTAAAGGAAATGAGCAAGAGATTGCAAAAGTTTTAAGCACTCTGGGACATGATTTAGATGTGGATATAGTATTGCTGCCAATAGGAAGAGCTAATGAGCATGAAGACCATATTCCATTACAAAAAATAGCCTCTTATATGGAAAACGGATATTTTATTCCTGAAATGAATACTATCTTTGATACAATGTTTTTGATTGCATCTTCTAAATTATATATCGGTACCAGTTTACATGGTGCAATAACTGCAATTTCTTATAATATTCCACATATGGCATTTACTGATAAAATTGTTAAATTAAATGAATTTTTAATTAGTTGGAAAACAACAAAGGTTATTTCAACAGACTTAGCAAACCTAAATGAAGATGCGAAGAAGTTAATTAATAATCATGAGACAATAAAAAGTAGGGAAAAGATGTTTAAAGAAGTTGAAGATAATTTCAATAATATTTATAATTCATTTTTTGATAAATAAGTTTATTAAAATTATCGTTTGACTTTGAAAGGAGATATTATCATTGCAAAATAGAAAGGTAGATATTTTACTTTCAACATTTAATGGAGAAGCATTTATTGAACATCAATTACAATCAATTTGCGATCAAACATTTAAAGACTGGAATTTAATAATTAGAGATGATGGATCTACAGATAATACATTAAAAATAATAACAAATTATATTGAATTGTTCCCTTCACAAATATCATTGTTAGATGATAAAAAGGGGAATCTTGGACCGAGTTCTAGCTTTTTTGAACTATTAAGACATACTGATTCTGATTATATAATGTTTTGTGATCAAGATGACTATTGGAAAAAAGATAAAATAGAGTTAACTATTAACAAAATGCTTGAAAGTGAGAAACGATATCCAAAAAAACCTATTTTAGTCCATACTGATTTAGTAATCGCTGATAAAGATTTAAATACTATTAGTCCATCAATGTGGAATTTTCAAAAGTTGGACCCTGAAAAAAAGACATTGAATTACCTACTTGTACAAAACAATATCACAGGTTGTACAGTTATGATTAATAAGGAAACACTTAAATATGTCAATTATATTCCTCAGAAAGCAGTTATGCATGATTGGTGGTTAGGATTAATTGTTGCTACTTTTGGCAAGATTACCTACCTTGACAAATCAACTATTTTTTATAGACAACATGGTAAAAATGAAGTTGGAGCTAAAAAGTACGGTATTAATTTAATTAAAGGTGTCTTAAGTGAAAATGATAAAACTAAAAATAGTATAGGGAAAACCATTGACCAATCTCTAGAATTTTATAGTAATTTTAGTTCATCATTGGACAAACAATCAAAAAGACTACTTAGTTCCTATAAATCTCTATTAGAAAGAAATTTCCTATCAAAACTATATATTTGTTTTAAAAATAGATTTTTTAAGAATAGCTTATTAAGAACTATAGGTTATTTTTATTTTTTAACTAACTTAAAATCGGAGAAATTTTAGATTCATATGCAGAAAAAAAATAGATTTAAGAATATCAATCCGTTTATTTCATTAGCGTGGGTGTTGATAGGTGTAGTAATCTTATATAATCTTAAATTATCGAATATGTATCCAGATTTAAGCAGTACAATATATGTTTTTTTAACTCTATTTACTATTTTACTATTTATATATGGTGGGATATATAAAATTGTCATAAAAAGAATTGATATTGATAAAGTAAATGTAAATATGGTGAATATTAAAAGATTATGTTGGGTATTTGCAATCGGTTATCTACTAGATTTTGTTTATTCAAAACAGATTCCCCTATTTAATGTATTTTTGAATGTTGATACAAATTATAAAGAGTTTGGTATTCCGACATTTCATGTATTATTGGTCACTTTTAATATTTTTTTATCAAATTTATTATTTATGAATATTATTTACAGTAACAATAGGATCAAGAAAGATATATATATATATTTATTATCTTTGGTACCATTTATTCTAATAATGAGTAGAGGTTTACTTATTATATCTTTAGTTATATCTTTAATTATTCTTTTACCTAAAATTAAATTCACAGTAAAAAAAATAGTTTTAAGTATAATCACCGTATTTGTGGCATCTTTAGGTTTTGGAGTCTTAGGGAATTTAAGGTTAAATGCCGATTACAATTACAATAGTTCAATGTTTGATAGTAAATTAATCTTGATGGTAGGAGAAGCTGCTTTAGACTTTTGGAACTTTGGGATATTTAATAGCATTTTTTGGGTTTACTTATATATTACATCTCCTTTAGCTAACTTACAGAACACAGTAAATAATGTTATTCCAGTTTATTTGTTTGATGCTTATTATATAACACAATTATTACCAGACTTTATTTCGAATAGATTAGCTACTATATATAATATTAATCTAGAAATAGGTGAAATTGGGTTAATTAAAGAGGAATTTACAGCTGGTTCACAATTTATGGGAAGTTATATATATATGGGATGGTTCGGTGTATTTCTGAGTGCTGTAACAATTACTACACTTATTTTATTGATTTTGATTTTTATGCAAAAGAAAAATCCTTTACTTTTTGTTATGTCGAATGCAATTGTATGTTGTATTCTAATTTTTAGTCTGTTTACAAATATGTGGGTTTATTCTGGTTTAATATTTCCATTAATATATTGTCTAATTTTTGCATGTTTTTTTGATGGTTTATTATTCAAAAAAAGTAGTTAATTTAAAATTTTATTTAAGGGAGGGTTATTAATAAATGAAAAAAGTTTCTATAATTATTCCAACCTTAAATGCAGAAAGTGACCTTAGTGATTTACTAGCTTTAATTCCTAATAATGATAATTTTGAAACCATTATAATTGACTCACAATCAGATGATAATACTGTTTCAATTGCAAAATCATTTGGAGCAAAAGTTTTAGAAATAAAAAGATCCAACTTTAATCATGGTGGTACTCGTAATATCGCTGCGAAAGAAGCAAATGGAGAAATTTTAGTATTTCTAACTCAAGATGCACGCTTATTTGGAAGAAAAGATTTAGTAAACTTAATTTTCGCATTCGAGGACAGTAGTGTAGGATTGGCATATGGTAGACAACTCCCTCATAAACAAGCTAAACACTTTGGTAGTTTCGCAAGACACTTTAATTATTCAGAAGAATCTATGATTAAAAGTTTAAGTAATAAAGATAAACTCGGTTTAAAAACAGTTTTTGCTTCAAACTCTTTTGCTGCTTATAAAAAGAGTATCCTCAATGAAATTGGTGGATTTCCTGAAAATGTAATATTAGGTGAAGATATGTACGTTGCTGCAAAAATGGTGCTTTTAGGATATAAAATTTCATATGTTGCAAGTTCAAAAGTATACCATTCACATGATTACTCAATTATTCAAGAGTTGAAGAGGAATTTTGATATTGGAGTATTTCATCAAGAAGAATCTTGGATACTTGAATCATTCTCAAAAGCTGAAGGTGAAGGATTAAAGTATGTAAAAGAAGAAATCCTATATTTATATAAACACAAAAAAATAATATTAATACCAGTATCTATTATTAAAAATGCTGCTAAATTTATTGGGTATAAATTAGGAAAAAATCATAGAAGAATACCAAGGCGCATCAAAACTAAAATAAGTATGTATAAAACATATTGGAATTATAATTAAAGTGAATTAGTGGGAGGAATAAAATATGAAAGGCATTATTTTAGCAGGTGGTAGTGGTACAAGATTATATCCTTTAACCATGGTTACAAGTAAACAGTTATTACCTATATATGATAAACCCATGATTTATTATCCTCTATCAACGTTGATGTTAGCAGGAATTCGAGAAATATTAATCATTTCAACACCAGAAGATACAAAAAGATTTGAGAATTTACTTGGAGATGGTTCACAATTTGGTTTATCACTACGATATAAAATACAACCCAGTCCTGATGGTTTAGCTCAAGCATTTATTCTGGGTCGAGAGTTTATTGGTAATGATTCAGTTGCAATGGTTTTAGGTGATAACATTTATTATGGAAGTGGAATGCGGAAAATGTTGCAACGAGCTGCAAATAAAGACATTGGGGCAACGGTATTTGGTTATCATGTTCAAGATCCAGAGCGATTTGGAGTAGTTGAATTTGATGCAAATGGTAAGGTCTTAAGTGTTGAGGAAAAACCAGAGGTACCAAAGTCAAATTATGCAATAACAGGATTATACTTTTATGACAATCGAGTTGTTGAGATTGCCAAAAATGTAAAGCCATCCTCTCGAGGTGAACTCGAAATTACTTCTATCAATGAGGCTTATTTAAACTGCGGTGAGTTACAAGTAGAACTGTTAGGTCGTGGGTTTACTTGGTTAGATACTGGAACACATCAAAGTTTAGTTGAAGCAACAAACTTCGTTAAGACAGTTGAAGAGCACCAAGGCATTAAAATTGCTGCTCTTGAGGAAATTGCTTATATTAACAACTGGATTACAAAAGAACAGTTATGGGAATGTGGTGAGAAATTAAGTAAGACTGGTTATGGTAAGTATCTAATGAAAGTAGCGAATGGTGAGATTCAATATTAATTCATGGAGATGTGAAAAATGAAAATAGCTAAAACAAATTTAGAAGACATCATAGTTATTCAACCTGATGCATTTGGTGATCATCGTGGTTGGTTTATGGAAACTTATAATGAATTAAAGTTTAAGGATGCTGGTATAGAGTATAATTTTGTTCAAGATAATCATTCATTTTCTGAAACTAAAGGGACATTACGTGGATTGCATTATCAATTAAATCCTAAAGCACAAACAAAATTAGTTCGTTGTACAAGAGGAGCAATTTTTGATGTAGCAGTTGATATTCGAAAAGGTAGCCCTACATATGGAAAATGGTATGGAGTTGAACTATCTGCAGAGAATAGGAAGCAACTACTAATACCTCGAGGATTTGCACATGGATTTATGACTATAACAGACGATGTTGAAGTCCAATATAAAGTGGACGAGTTATATGCTCCTGAATGTGATCGAGGTATTATTTGGAATGATCCTGCTATAGGTATTGAATGGCCAATGAATATTACTCCTGTATTATCAGAAAAAGATAAAAACGCACCTCTACTAGAAGTGGCAGAACATAATTTTGTATATGGAGACTAATAAGATGCGGATATTAGTAACAGGTGCTACAGGTCAATTAGGTTATGATGTTATTCGTGAGGGAACAAATAGAGGATATGAAATGATTGGCATCGGGTCAAAGGACTTAGATATAACCATTGAACAAGAAGTAAATCATTATGTGAAAAAAATCAACCCAGATGCAATTATCCATTGTGCTGCTTATACTGCAGTAGATAAAGCTGAGGATGATAAACAAATATGTTGGAATGTAAATGTAGAAGGTACAAGATATTTAACTAATGCTGCAAAAGAAGTAAGTGCTAAATTTATGTATATTAGTACAGACTATGTATTTGATGGAGAAGGTGAAAAGCCATTCTTAGAATGGAATTCTCCAAATCCAGTAGGTTATTATGGTTTAACTAAGTATGAAGGTGAAAAGGTCGTACAATCTATATTAGACGAGATGTTTATTGTAAGGATTTCTTGGGTATTTGGTATTAATGGCAATAATTTCATTAAAACAATGCTCCGTTTAGCAGAAAATCGTAATGAATTAAATGTAGTTGGGGATCAATTCGGTTCTCCTACATATACTTATGACTTAGCTCGTTTATTGGCTGATATGATTCAAGGTGAAAAATATGGAATATACCACGCTACAAATGAGGGATTTTGTAGTTGGTCTGAGTTTGCGAAGGAAATTTTCAAACAAGCAAATAAAGATGTTAAAGTTAATTCAATTACTACTGAAGAATATCCAACTAGAGCAAAACGTCCGAAGAATTCACGTATGTCTAAAGAAAAGCTAGTTGCAAATGGTTTTAAACCATTATCGAGATGGCAGGATGCTTTACAGCATTATTTAAACGAATTAGGACAAGAGGTGTAAATTATGACAAGAAAAAAGATCCTAGTAACAGGTGGAGCAGGTTTTATTGGTGGTAACTTTGTTCAATATATGATAAATAAATATTCTCAATATGACATTTATAATCTTGATTTATTAACTTATGCAGGTGATCTTACAAAGCACAAAGATATTCAGGATAAAAGCAACTATTTTTTTATTAAAGCAGATATCGCAGATCGAGAAGCAATAATTAATTTATTTGATAAAGAAAAATTTGATTATGTTGTCCATTTTGCAGCAGAAAGCCATGTAGATCGTTCGATTACTGATCCAGAAGTTTTTGTTCGCACAAATATATTAGGAACCCAAGTATTATTAGATGCTGCAAAACAAAATAATATAAGTAAATTTGTTCATGTTTCTACAGATGAGGTGTATGGAGAATTAGATTTTGATCCAACAACATTCTTTACTGAAGAAACGCCTTTACAAGCGAATAGTCCATATAGTGCAAGCAAGGCATCATCTGATTTACTCGTAAGAGCATATCATGAAACATTTGGTTTACCTATTAATATAACTCGTTGTTCGAACAACTATGGCCCATATCATTTTCCTGAAAAATTGATTCCTTTAACTATATCGCGTGTATTAAGCGAACAAAAAGTACCAGTATATGGAGATGGGAAAAATATTCGTGATTGGTTACATGTATTAGATCACTGTTCAGCTATTGATTTAGTACTACACGAAGGCGCTAGTGGAGAAGTCTATAATGTGGGTGGTCATAATGAACGTACAAATCTTGAAGTAGTTAAAACAATTATAAATACATTAGGTAAATCAGAAGATTTAATTGAATTTGTAACAGACCGTTTAGGACATGATAAACGTTATGCGATTGATCCTACTAAATTAGAGAAGTTAGGATGGAAACCTACGTATAATTTCGAAACTGGTATTGCTCAAACTATTCAATGGTACCTTGAAAATAAGGAGTGGTGGGAACAAATTATTAGTGGTGAATACCAGAATTATTTCGAGAAACAGTATGCATTGTAAAATTTAAGGCCTCAAAATGGGAATATAACTAAAGAAGGAGAAGCTATCATTTTTTAATTGAAAGTTTCTCCTGTGTTATAAAAGTGTTTAAAAGAGTCGGAATATTAAGAATTTATAGATTTTATTTAAGATCCTATTTCTATTTTGTAACTCGCCAAAAACATCAGTCAATTTTACATTTAACTCTAAAGAATAAAAAGGATAAGTGAATGAAAAATAGTGTTTTATATGTACGGTTTAGATTGATGAAAACAAATTTAAAAGAGAGTGTGAAGAGTTGTCATATTTTAAAATCATTATACCTATTTTATTTGGAGTTCTAATAACTATAACCATTTCTCATTTTATAAATACTGATAATGAGCGAGAAAATATAGTAAATATTCAATGGTATTTTAAAAAGGAAAAGAATATAACTGATCATACAAAAATTATTCAAAATGCGTTAAATGAGTTAGATGGAAAAGTTTTATTTTTTCCTAAAGGAGTATATATTTTTTCCTCTCCAATTAATATTACTCATTCAACAACTATTAAAGGTGACGAAGCAATATTCAAGCTAAGTTCAGATTTCCAATCTAGTAAAGAAGGTCAGGGTTTTTTTGTTTCGAATTCAGTAAATGATATTATTATAGACGGCATTAAATTCGATGGTAACAAAGAAAAATTAACTGCAGACCCTAGAAATAATTTTGTAGTATATTTTTTAAATTCCTCTAATATTACAGTAAAGAATTCACATGTTTTGAATTTAAACGGAAAAGGTGAAAATTTAAACTCTGCTTTTTCTTTCGTTGGAAACAGTAATAATATATTTACTACCAACAATCTAATAGAAAATTCAGATGGCGGAGCAATTTTTTTTCAAGGCAAGGATTCTAGAGCCACACAAAATATTGCTATTAATTTAAAGGATGTAGCATATGTAGTAAATGGAAAAGGAAGTAAAAATATAGTTTTTAAAGATAACATAGCTACAAATGTATATGGTGGTAGTATTGGCATCGAAAACGGTCCTTCAAATGTTACGATTGAGAATAATAGGATCTATAATTTTATAGACGGTTATGGAATTGGTGTCCTAAACATTAAGGATTCAACAAACTCAGTAGCATTTAATATAAAAATACTAAATAATTTCATTATGGGTAACAGTGGTGTTAATCCTAGCAATGGGATTGCAATTGTAAAAGCCGATGATGTGGTTATAGACAATAATATAATATCGGATGTAATGTTAAAAAACACAAATAACAATTCTATATATTTAGGTAAAAGCACAACAAACTTATCCGTAACTAATAACAAAATTCGAAATACAAGTGCACCTGGAATTGTGAATTCAAGTGAAGGGGAAACCTATATACTTAATAATTCCGAAAGTAAATAATAGATTAACTTTTGCCCCGGAGTATAAAAAGCGGTTGGAAACCGACATATAATTTTAAAACGGGTATCGCTCATACTATTCAATGGTACATAGGTAACCAAGAATGGTGGGAGCAGATTTTAAGCGGATAATATCAAAATTACTTTGAGAAGAAGTATTCTTTATGATCAATAAAAATGGGGATATAAAAGCAATGAAAGCAATCATTTGTTTTCGTTGCTTTTATTCTGTATTAACAAATTGAATGTACCTTCTTGTTAGTAACTCTGTTTTTGAGATGATCATAACTTAAGTAAGTTTACAGCGTCTGTTTTTAGCACTCTTTCTGCCAATTCTGAACTAAGGGTATTGATCCAATCAGGTGTTAATTTTGAAAAATGGAACATTTGTTTTCATTTCTAAGATAGTACTCTCAAGCTCAATATATCTTCGTCCCAAATTGGTGTCCACCAATTTAGGGCGAATGTCCGTTTGCTTTCCCTCATAATACAAACAAACGTTTAATTGATGGTTTCATTTGAGAATTAGCAAAAAAAGAAATTTATGAAAGAACATGAAAAATGCATCTAGAAGTCAGATTTTATGTTTAGAAGCTATAGGAAAAGCAAAAAGCGGACTGGTTAACAGGTAACAGTCTGCTTTTTGCTCTTAATCATTTACTGAATTTGTATTTCCTTCTCCGCAATTGTCCCATTCGCTTTAATCGTTAATGTTACTTCTTCTTTTGAAATCGCCTGTAGTTCCCCTGTTGATGGGTTAAAGACAGCATTGTAATTGCCAGATGCTTCGGCCTGTGTTAGCTTCTTTTGGTCTGTTGTGATCAAGACATTTTCACTTCCCTGCCATGTGACGGTTGCTGGGTAACGAAGCGGGATCGTGAGGTCACCAATCTGATGGCCTGAAGCTGTGATCTTTGTTGTTTCCCCTGCATTGATTATAGCTGGCCCATCCATCGTAATCGATTCTAGTAATGGGCGGACTTCAGCGTTAATCCAGCTGCGATTTGCTGCGTTACTATTTGTTGCGGCTTTTTCCGGTCCAAAGACTTGGTCTGGGGTGGCTGTCGGATCAACGCCGAACAAGGTCCAAGAATAGAAGCCTCCATTGTCTGCTGGTCCATAAGGAGCTTTACCTGCAGGCCCAACGACCATGTATGGGACACCTTCAACACGCTCAACATTGATTGTATGGGCATGTCCGCTAACATAAATGGCTCCCTTGCCACCTGATGATTTACGGAATTTCGTTAGCCATTGTTCAAGTAATTTAGATTCTTTTCGATCGCTAAGCTGGCTGTTTTTTGTCGGGAGGGGATCATGTGTTGGGTGATGACCCATGACGACGACATTTTTGATGTTTGGATCATTTGCTGCCACGTCCAGAGATTTCTTTAGTTCAAGCAGTTGCTCAAAATCACTTGTTCGGAAGCTTCCTGTTGAGGAATCGAGCAGAATAAATCTTGTTCCTTTATGATCAAACATATAGCGATTCTTTTTATTCATGTTTAGGAAGTTATCGAGCGAACCTGACCCCATAATTTCATGGTTGCCTGGCGTATAATAGATCGGAATCTTATCTCCGACTTCCTCTTCTAAAATCGTTTTAGCGAGATCAAAGTCTTCTTTCCAGGCCGTATCAACTAAATCACCGTTGATGACGAGGAAATCAGGAATTTCCTTCACAATTTGACGGAGGGATTCTCGGGCCATTTGTACTTGCTGGCTATTAGGTGATTTGGCTGCAAACTGGCTATCGGCAAGTATAGCAAAGGTCCATTGTTTATCATCAATTTCTCCGTTTTGAATGATCAGCGGATCTGGCTGGGATGCTTGTTCTGGGACCTCGAGTGCTGGTGGTACTTTTACAACAAGATCATCAATAATAATTTGCCCTTTATATTGTTTGTTTTTATTCGTTTCAACAGGGTAGATCCTCCATAGCTTAGCTGGATATCTGATACCAGCTGGTACAGTTGCTTCTACATACTTCCAGCCTGTCCAATTTACCTGGCTGGCTAATGTTAATGTATAGCTTGTGTTGGCAGCGTCGCGGATGACGGTTCTTAGCCAAGCTCCATTTCCATCACCATACACCCATAAGCCGATTTTTTGGACATCTCCTGGTAACTCAAGCATAGGATCTGCTTGAAGATAGGCAGCACGTGTGGCTGTTGTCGTTGAAAAATCATAGGAAAGCTGAAGGCCTGTTCCTTCTCTTCCATTTACATACTCCATATCTGCCTTTACTGCGGCTGGATATGTTGTGTGTGACCACCCAGCTTGCTTTTCAAAATCGTCTACAAGCTTTGTTGAAAGTCCAATTGTTACAGGGAGGTAGGTTTTTTGTCCCTGAACGGTTGCTGTAATAAGAGTTGATTCACCTTCTGCTTTCGAAACAACTGTAAATCCGCCATTTTTGTTTTCTGTAATATCCACTACGGCTTCATTATAGTCAAGCTTAATGTCACGAGGTTCAACAGGTGCAGAATAGCCTTCTTGATCATAACCAATGATGGAGAAGTCCTTTTTAGCTCCCATTTCCAGTCCTAATTGAGCAGAATCTGCTTCGATGCGGGCTAAATCACCGATAACGGTTACCTTCATCGTTCCTTTTGTGGATCCTTTTTTTGTTTCGACAACAGCAGATCCTGATTTCTTTGCACGAAATACGCCATCATGTTCGAAGTTGCCAACATCTGCAGGAAGTGTTCTCCATGTTATGTTTTCCGTTTTAACAGGAGCATAATGATCATCATAGCCAACCGCTTCAAAGGTTCTTGACAATCCAGGAAAGACGCGCTCACTGTGTTCGAGTCCCGAGGATGTCGTGACTTCAAATCCATTTAATTCACCACTACCTGGTTTAGCAAAAATGCCAATCCCATTTGGGACAGATCGTTCCGTTCCATCTGATGGTTGATTCACGACCTCGGCATTTGTTTCGCCTACCATCCGCGCCACCATTGTTGATGAGCCGCCGCCATCTAAGTTGAGCACATGATAGGCACCGTACTCTTTCATTAGCTCTGCTAATTCTTTAAAAGTCATTCCACGGCTATCTGGTTGTCTTCCATCAACAACAGCTAAAAACATCTTTTTTCCTCCTGAGAAAAACCAACAGCTGTTCGCGGAGCTGTCACCGTATCATCAAGACCTGTTGGAATTTGTCCATTTTCAACAAGGATCCTATTTCCACCAACTGCAAAAGACATGAGTTCGTTGTGATCAACTTTTGCTTGATAATCTAATGTGACTTGATCACCAACTTTTAATTGTTTTAAGATGTCAGCGCCTTTTTCCCTTCCTACTAATACAAAGGAGTTCTCTGAAATTTGGCCGCTGCCTGGTTGTGTTGATAGCGAAAGCACCTTCCCGTCTTGAATGATGACTTCATAGGTGGCACTTGATGATCTCTGCTTTGTTCCCCATATTGACGTGTACGCACCAATTCCATCCTTAGGAAGGCCGTATTGATTTAACGCAGCAATCGGGTGTTGTCCATTTGGAAGAGAGATCGATCCTTCTAGAAAGAGATTGGCAATCTGCCCAACTCCATTCTGGTCGATCCCGGCCGTTAATGTGTGTGATCCCTCAGGCCCTTTAAGCAGCTGCCCATTCTGGATGGCTCCACCTAATGGCGCATTCGTATTGTTAATATCAAAAAAATCACCGTTTACACCGGCAATCGCTCCACTAGCCTTGGCCATTTCTGATAGAGGCATTGCAGCTGAGATGGATCCAGGATAAAGCAGGTCTAACGAAACGTTTTCATTTTCCAATTCAACTGTCATCATTTCACCATTTAGCCATCCGCGAGCATCAAACCTTTCAAAGCTCGATAGCTCAATGCCTGGACCAATAGGTGTTGTTGTTTCATTCGAAACAAGTGTTTTTCCCGCAGGTCCTACAAAGGTTACGGCTTCTGTCTTGTCTGAAGATGTTGACCGTGCCTGAGCAACAGAGGATGCCTCATTCTCTGCGTGCACGGAAGGAACTACTGAGAAAGATAAAAAACATGCAAGTATACCATACAACCATTTCCGTACCATTCCATTTCACCTCTCCTATATTTTTAAGAGATTAATAGTTTCCTACATGTTACAACAGAAAACGATTAATCTCTCCACATTTTTACACTAGCAAACAATTGTTAATTCACTATTAAGGAAGTTTAAGATCTGTGTAGGAAGAAAGAAGGATAAATATTTACGAAGGGACGAGGGGACAGGTTCGTTGTCCCAAGGGATGACACATTTATTATTATAGAGAAAGTAGGGATGGTCACCAGGACCATCCCTAAATTTGTAGCAGGGTTGATAGGTTTAGATAAGATAAGGCTGCAACTGAATATTGTGAGAATGGTTGGTTGTCACATCTTCTCTCCTTAAAGAAAAGAAGACCAACAACCACCTATTCTTCTTGTCTCCAAATAACATCAAGCCGATAACAACTCATTCTTATCTCTAACCTTTTTCTTAGCAAACAAATTCACCAACAACGTAATCATAAATGCACACACCAAACTTCCCACCATCGCAACGATAAAACCAATCATATTATCCGAAAGGAAAGGTGCCATAACGGATGGAACATAAGCTGTTCCGCGTACATCAAAGAGACCAACAAGCAAGCCTCCTATACCGGATGAGACAATGGCTCCAGCAAAGATTAGTTTGTTGGAGAACATGAAGGGATAGGCTGCTTCGACGAAAGTACCAAATCCTACGTTAATTAAAAACCCTGGTGTTGCGACAGCAGCTTCTCCTTTATCTCTAGGTGCAACAATATTGGCTAACGTGATGCCAGCTGATACCATAACTAAGCCGACCATATCTACCGCACCTAAAAAACTGTTCCCTGTACTTTCCATTTCCAATAAGACGATTGGAAGAATAGCAGCGTGATAGATTCCTCCGATGATGGCTGGCCAAATAAGTAAACCCGCGATCAGTCCTGCAAGAACCGGATTCATTGCGACTAGTGAATCTAATAAAGCTCGAATCCCTTCACCAAGCTGAAGAGCAATCGGAGCGAAAAGAAAATAGACGATTAATCCTGAGATTAAACCAGCAATCCCACCAGCAGCAATATTGACAGTCGTAGCTGGAAATTTCCATTCCACACATTTTCTGAAAATATACTGAACTAAAAGCCCTGCACCAATACCACCGATAATACCACCAATAATTCCGCCGTTTGTGGACAATACTCCCGCCACAATACCGGCAACGATGGAAACATCATCAAGATCAGCTACTTGCTTTGCGGCAATAACAGCAAGAATAATTGGAAGGGCATTGATCATCACATCAAAAACATCCCCAAGCATTGATAAAGCAGGGATCTTACTTAAAGCGAGAACTAAAGCCATCGCAATAAAACCAGGTAAAGAAGCAAGCATCATCCCACGAATATTGATCCTTCTCCAAGGTGATGTTTCTCGGGTATTAGAGGAAGTAGTTACTTTCCCGATAATCGGGCGGTAAGAAATCCCCCAATGCTTGCTTAATGATGTAATAAAGGTCACCGCACGAGTTCGATTGGTTGTTCCAGTCGTTCCTGAAGTGGAAATGACATTGACCCCTTTTGAACTAATCGTTGCCATGGAAGTACCGCCAGTCCCTGTTGCGGGCAGATTCATTTTTGATGCAGCTTCCACTGCTTTTTTGTTAGCACCATTTGGATCAGCACTCATGAAGATTAGCCCATCAATCTCTCCATTTTCAATTTTTTCTGAAATCTCCAGATCTGTTTTGACTGCTTCCTCATTGACCTCTTCTAATGTTCCCTCCAGTTTTATATATGGCTTATTTGAATGTTCATCCCAGCCATATAAAGCGGCTTCTGTTGATTGTTTCACTGAATCCATTGAGCCTTTCGCTGCAATAAATTGAAGAGATCTGCACTCCATACCTGCTGCGTCTAGTTGCAAGAGAAGTTCGCCAAGAAGTTTCTCAGGTTCTTTGCCGCCAAGAGAATAGAGATTCCCTCCACTGCTGCCAAGGATAGCCACTTTCTTTTTCATGATTAATACCCCCAAAATATTTAATATATATTTATATTATAATTTAGTGTTTTAGTTAATTAAAGTGGTAATGAAGTAAAAGGAGAGATGAGATAAAAGCTCTTTTGACTATACACTGATTGTCCGATGCGTTGTTGGGAAAGGACCAAGGGGTGAAGGGCACTCCAATTGATAGACACACTTAACATTTTGAGGTGCATTATGTATGAAGAAATACCCTTAAAAATAAAACTAACAGCTTGTAAAAACCTATCTCGAAGGTGATGAATCTTTGGGAGATAAGCCCGGAATTACAATATAAGTAAAATCATGGTATATAGGTGGTTATAGAAGATTTTCGTTATTTTCTTCTAAATTAATTCAATAAGTGAACGATGTTGATTACAGCATGTCTCTATTGGTCATTATGGAATTTTTTCTGTTTTTTCAAGAAATAGTATTGAAAGTTAATATCTAGGTGATATAATGTACGTTGTTAGTTCAAAAGTACTATAATATAGGTTTGATGTCTGATGTAGAATAGGGAACCTGTCGCTTATTAAACATTACCTATATTTTTTTATAAGGGGAAATTGGGGATTTTGGTAGCGTTCCTGCCAAAAACTAAACACTTCCTTATCTAGAACGGGATACGTCTAGATAAGAAAGTGTTTTTTTTGTTTGAGTGATTCAACATCCTACTACTAATTGATCAGAACGATTACAAAATAAAAATAGAAAGAGGAAACATACATGGTAAAGGGGAAATTTTCTGTGAAATTCAAATTAGGTACAAAGATTAACTTGATTGTTCTTGCTATTGTACTATTATTCTCTATCGTAATTGGTGGTGTAGTTGTTAGGGAAGTTACAGATGGTATAAAAACATTTGCAATTGAAAAAGCAAAAGGGGATCTCGCTTTAAGTGAAAGTTATATAAATAGTAAATACCCTGGTGATTGGAAGATTCATAACGGAAAGCTATATAAGGGGGACGAATCATTTAATGAAAACTATGAAGAAGTAGATAAAATAGGAGAAGATACTGGTGGTACTGTAACAATTTTTCAAGGAGACACACGTATCGCGACAAATGTGAAGATTGATGGAGAACGGGCGGTTGGCACCAAAGTATCTAAAGAAGTTGCAGATGTTGTTTTAATTAAAGGAGATAATTACTACGGAGAAGCAACTGTAGCTGGAAAAACCTATCAAACTGCTTATACACCTATTAAAGATAAAAGTGGTGAGACTATAGGTATTTTCTATGTAGGTGCACCTCAAACAATTATTGATGACATAATGTCCTCGTTTTTAACAATATTTTTAATAGTCATTATTTCGATCATTCTAATCTCAACTTTCATCGTTTTTTGGTTTACGCGTGGATTGACCAAAAGACTTACTACCATTTCTAAAGCATTAGAAAGTGCAGGAGAAGGTGACTTTACTACAACTATTTTGGACGAAACTGGTGATGAATTAAGTGATCTGTCAAAAAGTTATAATGATATGAAGGAAAATCTAAGTGATTTAATTCAAAATGTCATGACCTCCTCAGAACTAGTAGCATCTTCTTCAGAAGAATTAACTGCAGGAGCTGAACAAACAAGTATGGCGACTGAACAAATTACAGATTCAATCCAACAAATTGCAAATGGCTCAGAATCTCAATCACAAAGTGTTGAAGAAACTGCTCATGCGCTTGAGGAATTATCCATAGGTGTTGCAAACATTGCCGACAGTTCATCATCACTGGCCGAATCTGGAATAGAAGCTAGCGAACGAGCAAAACAAGGTGGTATTTATGTTCAAGAAACGGCTAAACAAATGAATATTATTCATTCCTCTGTTAATGAAACTAGTAAGGTGATTAAATTATTGGATGATAGATCCAAGGAAATTGGTCAAATCACGAATGCAATAACAGAAATAGCTAATCAAACGAACTTATTAGCGTTAAACGCAGCAATTGAAGCTGCGCGAGCAGGGGAACATGGAAAAGGATTTGCTGTGGTGGCAGATGAAGTCAGAAAACTTGCCGAACAATCTCAAAGTTCATCTAACCAGATTTCAGGTTTAATAGGACAAATACAAAAGGATATGATCCAATCTACTAATTCAATGGAGCAAGTGAAACAAGAGGTTCAGAATGGATTAGGTATTGTCACTAAAACAAAAACTAGTTTCGAAGAAATTTTAAAATCGATGGATAAAATGGCGAATCAAGTTGATGAAATGGCAGCCACTGCTCAACAAATGTCAGCTAGTACTCAAGAAGTTTCTGCAACTGTATCAGGCATAACAACGATTTCAAGAAATTCTTCTGTGCATAGCCAAAGTGTTGCTGCATCCGCAGAAGAACAATTAGCTTCAATGGAGGAAATATTAGCCTCAGCGACCAATTTATCAAAAATAGCTTCAGAATTAAAGGACACTGTGGGCAAATTCAACATCACTGCAAATTAAATATAGCTTTAGAAAAATGTATTAGGAAAGAAATCTATCAAAAAAATCCCTTCATCAGATAGAACGACCTATTTGATAAAGCTGTGTTAATTGGCATATCTACTGCCAAACAGATAGTTTAAGAGACTATGGAGGTAAATCAAGATTGAAAACAAGAACTTACAAACACTGGTCAACAAAAGAAGACTTTAAGTTAATAAAATTACGCAATAAAGGGAAAAAATATAAAGAAATAGCTCTTATCATGGAAAGATCCCCTCTAAGTGTTGAGAAAAGATACAGAAAAATTATTAATGAAGAAATCTATGGGACATAGGGACAGGTCCGTTGTCCCAACAATAAATAAATCACTCTCTATTAAAAAGTGGAGAAGCGAAAAGACTTTTCTCTTCGCTTCCCATTTTCCTAGACTCTCCACCCTAAAAATACTTCCTTAACTTAGCAATCGCATCCCGACGCCATCCTTTGACAGCAGCAACAGTAACTCCCTCATCTTCTGCAATTTCACTTGGAGTGCTTCCATATAGGCAGTAAGCTTTTACCCATTTACGTTGATTTTCAGACAATATCGAGGAGATTTTTTCAAACAGAGATTCCCATAGGATAGCTGTAAAATCTCCATAGGTCGTTGAATCTTCGACCCATATGTCCTCACTCCGACTCTCTCTTTCTTCTATTATTGTTTCTTCCCTAAGAGCAGATTTCATTCGACCAATAATATAGGAGTAGGCATAAGCCTTAAATTCTCCTTTTTCTTCATTAAATCGCAGTGATGCTTCCCATAACGCGATACATCCAATCTGATAAAACTCATGTTCGTTTTTGTAAATACTTAATCTTTTCATAACATGATAAATCATTGGTTCAAATTGCTGATGAATCTTCTCAAATCTCGCATCCTCGTACATGTAAGAATCCTTCTTAAGAATGCATTCTTATGTATTCCGCGGTAATTTGAGAATAGCAAGCTATAGAGGTTTAGAACATTTCTAATATGAATGAAATGGAAGGGGGTTTTGGACTAATATGGAGCATTTTCCATAGGGATATGGGGGATATTGAGGGGGAATGAGGTTAAAAAAGGGCGATATGATCCTTTTTGGAGAGTAAATGGTCACAGGGACCGCACGAAATTTGTCGAAGGTTGATGTTGCAACTGAATATTGAGAGGGTGGGTGGTTGTCAGTCTTCTTTCCTTAAAGGAAAGGTACAATTCCCTTCAGAACTTCTCGTAAAAACTCAAGAAATGTTTCCATGATTATCACCTCCTTGATACGATCGGATCCTTCTAAAAATCAGTATCCAACAAATGATATTTTTTCAAATTTCATTACTACCCTAATTTAAAAATAAAAAATTTATTTTTCACGCTACTCCACCCCAAAAAATCCCTATATAAACGGTGGAAGAGAAAATTCCGACCATACATAGTGATAGGGAGAGAGTAAACGTGGAAAAGCTGAACTACGACACAATCCAAAAGTATCAATCATTTGAAACAATCGATGAAATGGACCAATCTGTCCGGGGATTTTTATATAAGCATAAGGCCGAGTTATCCGAGGGGACCTTAGCTGTTCTTCATCTGATCTGGAAGCATTCTGTGAAAGTTATAGGAGTTTCCTTTGCAAAATATGATTATATTGCTGAGCAAGTTAAGCTAAGTAAGCGTACGGTGATTCGAGCTGTGAAAGTGTTAGAGGAGAAAGGGATCGTTAAGAAGGTTCCTACCGCAAGAATGAATGGGAAACAGGGGGTTAATCTTTTGGTTATTCAAGCGTTTGAATCCATCGAATCGATGAAAACGACGATGTCACCCCAGGATGTCACTGCACCTGTCACTCCTAATAAAACAGAGAATAAACAAAGCTCACTCTGTGAGAAAAAAACAAAAGAACGAACTAACGTAGAGGCAGGTGAACCATCACTACATGAGTTAGATGCCAGCTATCTACCTGATTTCATTCCAGAAGAATTCAAAAAAGCAGCACAACCATTTTTGAATGCAGTGGATATACATCATTTATGGAATCGAGTGATAATGGTTTATAACAAATTTGATCATGGCAGACCAATGGATGATTTCATGGATTGTATCATAAGTGCGTTTAAGCAGACTGTTTTTGCAAAGAAGATGGGGAAGATCCATACAACGTTTGAAGGGTATTTTTATCGGATTGTTCATGAGAGTTTTACTGTAAAATTGCGCAGGGAGAGAAAAGGGAAGCTGTTTTGGGAGTTGCATGATTTTTTTAGTAGGGAGGAGCCTGTACCAAACTGAAGAAAGAGGTCGGCTATGATTAGGACACTCCCTCTTCTTGGCTTAATACATTTATAATTGGTAAGGCGATTGAAATATGTAAACTTTGTGTACTTCGGTTATCTTTAACTGGTACTACTTCCCTTCAACCACAGGTAATCGGCTAATCTCGGAATCTGTGAAAATATCATGTTCATCCATGCTTTTTGTGGAAAATTCAGATACAACAGCCCCTTCATCTCCTGCTTGAAACCAGTGTTTTGTATTTGGGGCTAAAGTATATTGCTCGCCAGGCTTTAGGATAATTTCATGCCAAACTGTAAATGTTTCTTCTTTTCCAGAAGGAAGAACAGCCTTAGGGTTAGAGGTTCTTGGTCCAGGTACATATAAGTAAACCGTTCCAAAGCGGCATCTAAATGTTTCTTCCTTACCAGGTGAATGTCCAATTGGGGGATGTCGATGCTCTGGACAGGTCTGGTTTGGAAGAAGGACAAGCTCCTTCGCACAGCATTTTTCTGTGTTAATGTAAGTAATTAATTGTAAACCAAGTTCCCGGATTCTATTTAGGCCAAAGTCTGCTACTTCTATGTTAGCTTTTTCTTGTTCAGATAGGACGATTCCACATCGGTTAAAATAATCTAACGTTTCGTTTCGTATTTGGTTATATTCCTCTAATGAGATCAATGTATTTCCTCCTTTGTGATATAGCGCTTTCAATTTTATTATACATAAATAGGTATGTCATAAGAATAGAGGTTATTAACGGAAATTTTGCCAAGATTGCAGTAGATTAAATTTTAGAATGGTACTCGAAGAATGTGAATGATATGCATGATTAATGTTTAAATCTATATTAGAAGAGAGTGGGACAATGAACCTGTCCCTCCTTCCTGCCAAAATTTAGGGGATAAAATAATCTATTTTTAACACAATAAGAATAAAACAACCCAACGGAGATGCATATGACTAATAAAAAAGATCAAGAAGAGTCCCCGAATTTTACATGGAGTGGACTAATTTTTTTAATTGCTTTTTTTGGCATGTACTATGTGATTATTCGCAGCTGTCCTATGTAAACTGAAAAAAGTATTCACTTCAAAGCGCTACTTTTCCTCATGAATTCCTTCTTCTTCAACTAGATCCACATTAATCTTAACGCCTTTTTACCAGTAATTGTTCAAAATATAACATAAGGAATTATCTCCAAATGCGCAAAATAAAAAGCATCTAATTAGATAGATGCTTTCCTAAAATGTTCAACCTTCTTTTTATGATATTCAAGTTTATTCCTAAATTTTTGTTTTAATTTATGATCAAGGCAACTATCAACTAGTTCGCGATGGTAATTCATCTTTATAAGGTGCCAATTATAGAGAATCTTAGATATAAACGACATAAAAACAGCCCCCTATCCTTGATTACCATATATTACGATGGTGAAAGCGGAATCATGAGGGTGGTTTATTTCGTTTTGTTCTTATTAGAATCTTAATTTTGAAAGTGTGAAAGAATGGAAGAGTGCCATAAGGACAAAGAACCCTAGTCTCTTATAAATAACCAAATATACAAAAACTTTACATTATTTAACATTAGTGTAATAGAAATGGGTAAAATTGCCTTTATAATGAAAAGGTAAGGAAAATGGTAATGAAAAAGGAATTTTGACCTAGGTTGAAAGTGTGATATCTGTAAAAGGTATTGTGATTTCATTAGAGGAGGTGGTGTTTATGTAAAAAGCATAAAAAAATCCCTAAGCACAAGACTTTTGCGGGTCGTGCTTAAGGAGTCCGGATAGTTAGGTAAATGCTAACTATATGGGTATTATACCTAACTCCTTCTTAAATAGGAAGAATCAAATACTTTTTAAAGGAGTAAATCAAAAAATGAAGAAGAACTATAAGTTTATGATTGAGCCCCAAAATATCATTACAGAAACAACGATGGCCTTAATCCCGTATTATACGGACACCGCTAATTTACATTGTCAGATGGTAGGGAAATACGGAGACATAAATATACAAGAAAGTCCTTTACATATTTTGAAGGAAAGCTGTCTTTTTTATGGTTGTGATTTTGATGGCAGCCTCCAATCCTCCCGCAAAATTTTGGAGGGGCAAAAAATCCTTCCTATTATGGTGAGCGTAGAATTTGAATATTGTATGATTCCGTTATCTTCACCAATGAAAAAGGATTGTATCTGGATCGCCTTTCAGCATATTAATCGCATTATTCCCGATGGTGAGAACTCAATTATCCTATTTAAGAACCAGGACATGCTGGAGGTTAACATAACAAAAAGTTCGTTAGATAGCCGTATAGGCAAAGCTTCTCGTTTGGTTTGTACCTATCACTTTCGACGGAAAATGGTGAAAGATCTCCGAAATGGAAACCTGAGTGTAGCCGAGGATCAGAGGGATTATAAGAAGGGACAAGGGGACTGGTGAGCTGTCCCAATTTGGATAATGAGATTACGAGTGTGAGTCCACATACATATAGTTTTATATTAGGGGGAGAGGGACAATGAACCTGTCCCCTCATCCCACTTGGTTAATCCACCTGGAACAGGTAAAATAATTATAATAAGTTCTAGTACTTAAAATGCTAAATAATAAACAGGTGTGATCCAATGAGAATCAAAACATTAGTGATAGCTCCTTACCCCGCCATGACTCATTTAATAGAGGACTGCCGGCAGGAGGAGCAACAGCTTGATATACATATGAAGGTTGCGAACCTTCAGGAGGCGATTCCGGTTGCGAAGGCAGCGGAGGATCAAGGCTTTGATGTCATCATCAGCCGCGGTGGAACCTCCAAGTTAATTGAAGATGAGGTCAATATCCCGGTCATTGATATACATGTGTCAGGCTATGACATGCTTAGGGTGCTGACGCTCGCGAATGATTTTCCAGGTAAAAAAGCGATTGTCGGCTTTTCGAATATTACATTAGGTGCAAAGGCGATTACAGACTTGCTTGAGATTCATATTGATGTATATACCGTTGAAAGAGCGGAAGAGGTAGATTCTCTTGTTGAAAAGCTCAAGAAAGAAGGCTATGAGCTCATCATGGGTGATGTTATTACCATGGATGCGGCAACAAAGCATAATCTGGAAGGAATTCTTATCCAATCCGGCAGGGAAGCGATATTCGAAGCTTTTCATAAGGCAAAGTCTATTTATCGTCTCCATCAAAGACAGCAACAGGAGATTGCCTTATTCCGTTCTCTTCTAGAGGAGTCGTCACCAAACATGATTGTGTTATCACAGGACGGAACAATGATGTATCAGCATTGGACAGATTTTAATCAGTGTCCAGTACCAATAAAGAAGCTCAAAGATTACATACAGGAAAAAAACGACCTAAGTAATGAAGTTAGTATCATTGAAACAAGTGAGCAGCAGTTAGTAAAACAAAAAGTGAAGAAGAAAGTAATTGGTCAACAAGAATATTATTTGTTTCTATACACTAAGGCGGCGACTCATCACATTCATCAGCAAGGGTTTCATGTTGAAACGATATCACAGCAGCCTATGATGATTTCAAATAGTCATGTGATGAAAAGATGTGTTCATTTAATTGACAACAACTTAAAGAATGATCAATGGCTTCTTATTGGACCTGAAGGAACTGGAAAGAAGCTTATTTCTCAGTATATTCACTATAAAAAAGGTAATGGTCATGGGCTTTATGCAAGTGTATCAGCGGAGAATCTTTTAGTGTTCCAGAATAAAATTGATCCTGATATACGAACTCTTTATATAAATGAAGTGGAAGCTTTATCCTCAAAAGAGGTTAAAAAGCTTATGGTGATGATAGAGGACCTGAAAAGTGATGACTTAACTATTGTCCTTGCTCTGACAAAGGAGGAAGAGGGCCTTCATTCTCTTATTTATCACCAGGATGTAGTGCGGATTCAAATCCCTTCATTAAAAGATCGGAAAGAAGACATTAGACCCCTGGCCACTTATTTTATCGCTGCTTTTCACGGTCAAATTGGTACATCTGTCATTAAATTGAAAGAAGATGCGATCGCGCTTTTAGAAGAATATTCATGGCCGGGTAATGTCGCACAGCTTCGATCTATTCTTCACACAGCTGTTTTAGAGGAAAAGGGATATGTACTTGGGAAAAAACTCCTCCAACAGCATCTTGATATACAAGAAGAAGAACCAATCACAGCGGTTAAGGAATTTCTTTCTGGCACATTAGAGCAAATAGAAAAAAGAATTATTGAGCATATTATGCATGAGGAAAATCATAATCAAACAAGAGTTGCAGAGCGGTTAGGGATTAATCGCTCAACTTTATGGCGCAAGCTGAAACAATAATGTTCAGCTTGTTTTTTATTTTGTTGCAAAATACAACAATTTTATTTTAATGTGTTGCAAAATATTTTGAAAGCCGTTACAATAATCCCTGTAACCGATTACTTCATAGTTTAAGTGTTTAATATTGAAACAATTATAAAAGGAGTGTTAAAATAATGAAGATAAAAGCAACTTTAGATCGAATTCCTGGCGGTATGATGGTTGTACCGTTGCTAATTGCAGCATTCATTAATACATTTTTTCCTGAATTATTACGCATTGGCAACTTTACGCAAGCGTTGTTTGTAGATGGAGCCGGAACATTAATTGCTCTCTTCCTATTATGTACAGGGGCACAAATTAATGTGAAATCATTTGGTGTATCAGTTGGGAAAGGGGCAACTCTTTTAGCAACAAAGTGGGCAGTAGGTGCGGTGTTTGGATTAATCGCTTACATGCTTGCTGGTGACAATGGATTATGGCTAGGGTTAGCACCGATTGCGGTTATCGCAGCAATGACAAACAGTAATGGCGGATTATTCGTCGCGTTAGTTGGTCAGTATGGCAACAAAGAAGATCGTGCAGCGTATTCATTATTAGCGCTTAATGACGGACCGTTCTTAACAATGATTGCGCTATCTATTTTCGGCGCTATGGGCTTTGTTGATGGAATGTTCTCTTTGACATCATTCATTTCTGTGTTACTTCCAATCTTAGTTGGTATGGTATTAGGTAACCTTGATGAAAACATGCGTACGTTCTTAGATAAAGGAAGCTCAATGTTAATTCCATTCTTCGCATTCGCGCTTGGTATGGGCATTGATTTTGGAGCGATCCTTGAAGGTGGATTAGCAGGTATTATTCTAGGTGTATTAACAGTCTTTGTAACAGGTACGGCTGGATATTTTGTCTTTAAAGCATTGAAATGGAATCCGATTGTTGGAGCAGCGGAAGGTTCAACAGCAGGAAACGCGGTTGCTACACCAGCGGCGATTGCTGCAGCAAATGCAAGCTTTGCATCAGTCGTAGATATTGCGACAGTACAGGTGGCGGCATCAACGGTAACAACAGCGATCTTACTGCCAATCTATGTTGGATTCCTCGTCAAACGATTAGAGAAAAAAGGTTATAAATTTGAACAAGAAGACGTAAAAGAAGCAAACGTCTAAGGGTGTGATAAGAGTGGAGAATAAAATTGGCATTATATCTGATGATTTAACAGGTGCAAATGATTCAGGTGTACAATTAGCGAAAAAAAATCTATCATCAACCGTTGTGTTTGATTATCAAACATCAACTGTTGCAACAAAGCCTGATGTGTTGATCGTCGATACAGACAGCCGTGCAAAAAAAGCCGAGGAAGCATATGAAGCAGCGTGCAAAGCTGCTTCATTCCTTCTAAAGGAAGGCTATCAGCATGTATATAAAAAGGTTGATTCAACATTAAGGGGAAATATGGCGGCTGAATTAACAGCGATCGAAAAGGTGTATCAGCCGGAGGTTGTTGTGATTGCACCAGCGTATCCGAAAATGAAACGCCAAACGATTCGAGGAAACCATTATGTTAATGGTGCTTTAATTACAGATACAGAGTTTTCAAAAGATCCTAAAACACCTGTAACAGAGGCATTTATTCCGGAATTATTGAAGCAATACCAAGAACGTGATATCGCTTTAATTGATAGCCGTATGCTGGAACAAACCATTGAACAAATCAACCAAACGATTTTTACGTGCCTCAATCAAGGGGTAACATGGTTTGTATGTGATAGTGAAACAGAGGAAGAATTACAGAAGGTTTGTGAAGTTTTTTCAAAGCTAAACAAGAAAACCGTTTGGGCTGGCTCAGCTGGATTAATTGAATATTTGCCAGATGCACTGCAGCTAACGTCTTCTCGTGAAGCAAACCAGCATGAAATCAAAATCGAAAAAACATTGATTGTGTCAGGGAGTTTATCTCAAGTAACAAGGGAACAATTATGTAAGGTAGAATCTTTAGATCATTCTTTATTTATAGAGGTTGATCCTACGACTCTAGTAAAAAATACATTTGAGGTTCAACACTATATTGATCAATTAAAGCAAGATACACAGTATAATCATTATGTGCTATATGTGGAAGCCTCTGAGGAAAATCGTCTTTCTGCGAAAGAAGCTGGAGACGAGCTTGGCTTTACATTAACAGAGGTAAGTGAAGCCATTTCGAAGGGCTTAGGCAAGATTTCGAATGGACTACTGGAGTCTTGTTCTTCAATTCAAGGCTTAGTGCTAACAGGTGGAGATACGGCTAAGGCGGTATGCTCTGAGCTTCATATTTCTGAGATGGAGCTTTATTCTGAAGTAGAACCAGGACTTCCATTTGGCAGACTGCGCAGCAAGGATAAAAGCTATTGGGCTGTCACGAAAGCTGGCGGATTTGGACATGAACAATCATTAGTCAATGTAGTCGAATACATGGCAAATAAAAGAAGGGTGAGAGTATGAGTCAACTAAAACCAATCGTTGGAATTACAATGGGAGACGCAGCAGGCGTTGGACCGGAAATTATTTTAAAAAGCTTAGCGAAAGAAGAAATGTATGACCTAAGTCGTCCGCTTGTCATCGGAGACAACAAAATCCTCGAAAGAGCAAAGAGCTTTGTGAATAGTGAGCTGATCATTGAGTCTATTTCAGCAGAACGTATTCAAGATCTTCCTTATAACTTTGGTACTGTCTACTGCTTGGATTTAAATCTATTAGATGAAAATCTTCCAATCGGTCAAGTATCGCCAGAAGCAGGGCATGCGGCATTTGAATATTTAGCGACAGCTATCGAATTAGCAAAGGAAAACAAAATTGACGCCATTTGTACTGCTCCATTAAACAAGGAAGCTTTACACAAAGGCGGTCATAAATACCCTGGGCACACAGAAATTTTGGCTGACTTAACAGGTACGGAAGACTTCTCGATGATGCTATCTGCACCAAACCTAAAAGTAATCCACGTCACAACACATGTTGGAATTATCGACGCGGTTAAAATGATTAACCCGGAACGTGTATACCATGTGATCAAGCTTGCACATGACACGCTAAAAAAATCAGGTATTGAATCTCCTAAAATTGCTGTTTGCGGAATCAATCCACATGCTGGAGAAAATGGTTTATTCGGCTATGGAGAAGAAGAAGAAAAAGTCATTCCAGCTGTTGAAAAAGCACAAGGAGAAGGAATCGATGTTGTTGGTCCGCTGCCTGCCGACACATTATTCTTCCGCACTGTGCGCGGAGACTTCGATATTGTTGTTGCCATGTACCATGACCAAGGACATGGACCAGTTAAGGTTCTTGGATTAGATGCCGGTGTCAACATAACCGTCGGCTTACCAATCATTCGAACAAGTGTTGACCACGGCACAGCCTTTGATATCGCAGGTAAAGGAATTGCAGATGAAAAAAGCTTAATGGAAGCCATCCGTCAAGCAGTCGAATTTGCAGGATAGGGACAAGGGGACAGGTTCGTTGACCCACTCTTGGAAAAGAGAGACACGGGTAAATCTGTCATGCCTATTTTAGATGTAACTCTAGTTAAGGGGGGACAGGGACAAGGGACCTGTCCCCCCGTTCCAATTTAATAAACCCCAACCTTATCCCAAGCTGACTTCACTGCATTATAAGCAGTACTGCCGCTGCCATATAAATCCGCAGCAGATTGTAGCAAGGCTGCACGTGCATAACTAAAGTTACTTGTCGGTGTCAAATAAACTGTTAAAGCACGATAGTAAATCTTTTCCGCCTGAGCTTTTCCAATACTGTTAATCGTATAATATGCTGCTTTATTTGGAATTCCGCTGTTTGTATGAACTCCGCCATTATCAGAGGTTGTATTTACATATTGATTCATGTGCTCCGGCTGTCCGTACAGAGTAGGGTTTGATAGACTTCGTAATGCATCACCTGGTTGGTTAGGCGTGTATACATCTTCACCCATTAAGTAATCCTGCGGATCCAGGAAATAGCCAAACACATCGGAGAAGGATTCGTTTAATGCTCCTGATTGATTGCGGTATTCAAGTCCAGCTGAGCGTTCTGTGACAGCATGTGTTAATTCGTGGGCGACAACATCAAGTGCTCCTGACAGTGGAGCAAAGACACTTCCATCCCCATCTCCGTAGACCATTTGTGAACCGTTCCAAAAGGCGTTGTTGTAGTTTCGGCCGTAGTGAACTGTTGAGCGGATGGTTGCTCCGTTGTTATCAAAGCTGTTTCGTCCATGTGTGTTTTTATAGTAGTCATATACCTTTCCGGCGTAGAAGTGTGCATCAACATCAGCTCCCTGTGAAGAGGATGTCCATACATTATCACTATCTTCCGAGCGGTATCCTGGATACATCGAACGGTTTTTTGCCGTAAACGTTTCGATGACCCCATTCATTGGCTTTGTGACATCGTATAAATAATACGTTCCCCCAGAGGAGTAGGTGTTTAGCGTTTTGGCGTCACCTAATACTCCATATCCAGAGCCTGTAGTGCCTGCATCATTTACTGCGTTATAGGCATCGACGATTGCTCCATCCTTAGCATCCACGAAGATTTGCCAGTTTGCTCCGTATGGCTCGATGAATTGGAGCTGGACCTTGTAAGCTAATGTGTACGACCCATCATGTTGATGAATCACTAAGTCCTTTTTCACCTGAGTGTGCTCAAAATTTGAAAGCTCATCTTGCAAGTCCTGTCCAATATTTGTTTGTTCTTCGGTTAGGTTGATTTCCTTCCAAGCTAGGTCTATTGCCTTTTGGCCGGAAATAGATGGTTTAGTGCTTGTTAGCTTGTTTGAGGCATCAGGATAAAGTTGTCCGGCTTTTGTTGTGACTTCATTTTGCTCATTCGTGTGAACTGAGAAAATCGCGCCATCAATTGGTACTCCGTTTATTGATTGAGCAAATGTAAAGTGAGTCATCCCTAATTCATCAGTTTGTTTTTCTAATAGAGTTAATTCTTTTTCAGGATTGATTTTAAATAATTCTTTGTTGGCTTTGAGGAAGTCTTTTGCGTCCTTGGCTGTTTTGACCTTTTGCTTGGAAAGCTTGCCAGATAGAAAGTTCGGTACATCTTTGCCTTTTTCGATGAGCTTTTGCTCTATTTTCATATTTTCCATCAGTTTTTCAGAAGGTGTTTGGGCAAATGATGCAGAAGGTAGAAGTGTGCTGAATGCTAGTGAGGTACTAAGTACAATAGTGGCTAATTTTTTTGATGACATGTTTTTAATCCCCTTTACCATTAATTTAGAGATTAGCTAATCTAGTAACCGGTTATGTTCAGTTTATGAGGTTGCTAGATTCCCGTCAAAAAGGGTTAGGGGTGCTAGAGTTTACCTGGAGGCTAAGAGATTTGTGCCAAACAGCAGTACTTGTTATTTTAAAATATTATATAATTTTAAGCATATTTCTAAAAAAGAGAAAGGTAACATTAGCTGACAAGAGAACTTTCATGGTATGTTTACTGTAGTATATTTTAAATATTCAGACGAATAAAAGGGGGATAAGGGATATGTTTGAATCTGTTGAAATCGGGCATGTAATAAGGAGTTTGCGGAAGTCATTAAATTTGAGTCAGCAGCAATTGGCTGAAGGTATTTGTACACAAGCTCAGATTAGCAAGATAGAAAATTCAAACGAGATTCCATCATCCTTGATCCTGTACAAGCTATCAAGAAAGCTTGGCGTTGAGATGAATTATTTTTTTGAAATAGCAGAGACTCCTCGTCTAGACTATGTGCGAGATGTGTATAAAATGATGAGGTTTTTTATAAGAGAACGAGATTATGAATCGGTTTCTCATATTGTCAAACAGGAAAAGAGAAATCCTCTGTTTCAATCTGTGAACCATCGGCAATTTTTCTTATGGCATGAGGGAATTTGCGATTTTTACCTAAATAAGAATATTACGAGCGCTGTATCAAAAATAAAGGATGCACTCTCCTTGACCTACAGTCATCACCGTGTGCTTATGAAGGAAAGAGAAATTGAAATAGGAAATAGTCTTGCTATTCTTTATAAGGAGCAAGGAAAATATGAGAAATCACTTGAGCTTTATCATAAGCTTCTTGACAGTATGAAGGCATTGGATGATTTAAAAGATGAAACAATTCAATTAAGAATCTATTATGGGATCGCAAAAGCGCATACAGACCTTGGCAACTATCAAAAATCACTCATTTTTTGTCAAAAAGGTATCCGAAAGGCATTGAAGCTGGAAACAATGTATTTGTTAGGGGAACTATATTTCCAAAGCGGTTCCAACTATTATCGCATGGGGGATGTTGAAAACGGTGCTTCTTACATGAAAAACTGCCTCACCATTTTTAACCTCCAAGGTAAAAAGGAAATGATCCGCTTCGTCGAAGAATTAGAAGATAAGCTGCTGCAAATGCATCATTCATAAAATTGTTGGAATTATTCCAATTATTATAAAGGAATGTGCACGAGTGACAAAAGTCATAATAACAGCTAGTTAATTAGTAGAAATCAACTACAGGGAAGAAAGCGGTGTTTTTCTATTATAGATATAATAAGGATACATTCATTTAGGGGGTTTATGATAAATGAAACGTTTAATGACAGGTATTATTCTAACCGCAGGTCTTATATTTTCTAGTTTTTCGTTATTAGTAGACTCACAACAAGTTGCTCAGGCTGAAGTACTTTATTCAACTAGTACTCCTTTCTATAATGATTTGCCTGATCAGCATTGATTTTTTAATGTGATATTGAACAAAACCCGAATTAGTGCTAATTCGGGTTTTTGGGTATTGATTTAAGCACAATGTTCCACTGTCTGCTAGTATTTTTTACACAGTAAAAGTATTTCATAGGATCATAGTAAGAAAGACTCTTTTTCTATACAACGGACAAAAAATGCTGAATTTTGTTGAAACACTATAAGTGTAATCATTTCTTTCCAAAGAAAGGTGGTGAAATGATGAAATTACGGAGCTTGCTTTTAAGTGGTTCTATTGTTTGTGCAGGGCTCTTTTTTCCTAACGATGCTTTCGCTGAAAAGCCTGAACAAGCTCAGAAGACTAGTGAAGCAAAAGAAATCGTTGAACCGATGAAAGATCAAGATACAATCTCAAATGCTTCCTCGAATGAAAATTCGGTCAAACAAAAGCCGAAGCAACCTGTAAAGGAAGTAGTTGAGAAAGCTGAAGTTATTTCTGCTCAGGCCAGTGAAAAAGCCGGGCAAAAGTTGCCGGAGATAGCAAACGAAAAGGCTCAGCAAGCAGTCCAAGAAGCTAAGGGAAAAAATGAAAAGGCTTTAAAAGTGATACATACTACTGAAATGGAAACGAATCAATCAGTAAAGAAATCTGTCTCTAATCAAAATAAGGAAAAAACACAAACAAGTGAAAAGCAGAAGGAGACGTCACCAAAAGATCCTTCGATGAAAGATGAAAAAACGTCTGCACAGCTTGTTAGTGAAAGAAAGAATGTCGAAAAGGCTTCTTCTAAAACCCTTGATAGATCAGAGGAAGATCAAACTGTTAAAACCATGAAAGAGTCTAATGATGATACGAAGGACAAGCCTGGAGTTGAAGAGAAAAAGAACCTTCCATCTATTCCGGATAACGGTCTTCATGCAAAGGTGAAAATTCATACTATAACAAACCAAAAGGCACCAGATGGACCATCAAAGGACCGTTCAGGAAATGGGTCGTATTCAAGTAGTATTTTTGATAAATTTTTATATGAATCAGAGAAGTATTTAAGTTTAAAGCGAATTCAGCCATTTATTTCTCGGCAATTTGAATTACGCAATCAATGGGATCACGCACCTCCTTCTCCACCGCCACAAGAATCTCCTTTTCTTTAAAAATAACTGTAAATAAATTTTTAAAACAAAAAGGAGAGACTAAAAATGAAATTTAAAAATAATGTAGTTAAATCATTGGTGTTAGCTGGAGTCGTATCAGTTGGTGTTTTTGCAGGGGGTCAAATTAGTGAAGCAGCTGCTCCAGTAGATGCAAAACAAGTTAAAGCGGTCAAAGTTGAAAAAGCTTCAGACTCGAAAGTAGAAGTGAAAACGAATAAAGCTCAGGCAAGCGTGAACGCTAGTGTAACAGCAAAAGAAAACGCGGCACCAAACTCTGCAGTACATGGAAAAGCAAAAGCTGCTGCTGGAGTTGAAGCAAAACCTGAGGTGAAAGAAGAGCAAACTGAAGCTGTTGTTGAAGAGGTTAAAGAAAATAAATCTGCAGCTAATAAAGCAAAATCACAAGCAAGTGAACATGCGAGCGTAAATGCAAAACTACATGCAAATGAAAACTCTGCAGTTCATGCAGTAGCTGAAGAAACAACAGAGGCTACTGAAGAGGTTGCAGCAGAAGTAGAGGAAACAGTAACAGAAGAAGAAACAACAGAAGCAGCTGAAGAGGTTGAAACAGAAGTAGAAGGAAAAGTAACAGAAGAAACAACAGAAGCAGCTGAAGAGGTTGAAACAGAAGTAGAAGAAAAAGCAACAGAAGAAACAACAGAAGCAGCTGAAGAAGTAGAAACAGAAGTAGAGGAAACAGTAACGGAAGAAACAACAGAAGCGACTGAAGAAGTAAATCCATCTACTGTAAACAAAGCTGAAGCACAAGCAAATGCAGAAGCAAGTGAAACAGCAAAATCTCATGCACATGTAAACGCTGCTGTTCATGCGGCAGTTGTTGAAGAAGAAGTAGCAGAAGAAACAACAGAAGAAGCGGATGTGGAAGCTGCTGCAGAAGTAGAAGTAGAAACAGAAGTAGAAGCTGTAGAAGAATAAGATTTTGATGAAGAGCCGGAGTATTGATACTCCGGCTCTTTTAATGGGACAAGGGGACAGGTGTATTGACCCACTTTTAGTAAGGGGTTACTAATGTATCTTGGTATTCATATATTTACTTTAACTTAAATTAGAGGGACAGCGAACCTGTCCCCCTGTCCCGCTTTTACCTTTCCAAAACCCCAATGAAAAAGGACTCCCACTTTTCTTTTGATGAAAGGTTGTTAAAAGATTCCCTTTTTAGATAGGTAGGTTTCATTCTTGTCACAAACCTAGAGTTACCATGTGACTGTTTTGAAGTCATGACAATCTGTCCAATTTCGGCGCCTTCCCTAATTTCCTGGATATCACCTGATCTTAGTCCCGTTTTAACAGCCTTCTTCTCAAGCAAACCGTTCTTATTTAAATGGTAAACAAATGCCTTCTCATCCTGTTTCACAATTGCGTTTTGTGGAACAGTAGGAACCTTTAATGCTTGATCTAATGTGATTTTTACATCAGCTGTGGAGCCGATTGGAAGTGTATCTACTTGCTCTGTAAGTGTTGCTATATATGGATAGACATTCTCCTTACCTATCCTTGGTTCATCTTCAGGGTAGGTATGTATTTCGGTTAGTGTTCCTTCTAGTTTTGTTTTCTCTCCAGAAACGTTTGCGTTAATGGTCATATCAACTTTTGCCTTTTTCAGCTGTTCAGCCGTTAATGTTCCTTTGATGGCCAAAGTAGTTGAAGCTATTGTTACAACTGGGTTTCCGAGCTGGTCATTAACCTCTTTGACAATGCCGTCGATTTCACTAATCATCATCGCTGAATCACTTTTCTCGTTTATCAGACTAATTTGTGTTTCGAAGTTTTCAATTTTATCTTCAAGCTTGCTTTTTTCAAGCTCCTGCTTGTAAATTTCCTGTTCAATCTGACTGATGATCATATCATTTGAGGTAGTGTCTTCCGTTTCTTCTGTACTATTTAGCTCCTCTTCAAAGCTGAACACTGAATCTAGTGCATAGCTGCTAGTGGAGGGTGAAGAAATGGAAGCTTGATAGTCCAAGAGCTTTGAGATGTATTCGTCAATGCTGAAAATTTCTCCTTCTGCCTGGTTTATATCAGCTTCTAAGCTTTCTCTTAATTGGTCAAGCTCAGGAGTTGCATACTCGAGCAGCGGAGTACCAACTGTTACTTCATCACCTTTTTTAACAAGAAAGCGGAGGAACTCTTTATCAGTATCATCAAAATAAACCTTATATTCCTCCTGAGGCATTAGAATCCCCTTCGTATCAAACGTTTTGATGACATTGCGTTCTTGAACCTTTGTCCAATCTTCAACATAAACAGTGTGCGCTGCTTTACTATCTTTTTTCCATATTAAATAGGTATTTAGCGTTATAAAGCTAATACAAAAGAAGATGAGCGAGAAAATAAACCATTTTTTCATTGTAACCACATCCTTACTAATACAGGCACCTCGATATATGCCATAAAAGCGTGTAAAAGCCAGCTTAATAGGTAAAAAAGAACAATTATTAAAAGAGTTAAATATTTATTTTTATCAGCAAGTCTCACCAAATAAAAAGTAAGTAGTGTGATGGCTGCAAGTTGAAACAGTGTGATTGAACCGAAAAAATGAATCAAAAATTCATGTTTGAACAAGTATTGGGCGATAACCCCTAAAGAAAAGGGATTGCTAACCTGGTTTAAATTGAAAAAAACGAGTACAGGATATGTCATTGCCTTTTCTAGTAAATGAATAGTGAAGACAAACATCTGGACAATCAGAGCCTTTTTATAGGAAACCTCAAGAGTAACCCAATAAATGAAGGCAGGAAACCAAAAAAGTAGAGTGGTATAAAGTAAGCTTGAGATTAGCTTCCCTGCTAATAAAAAGACCTTCCCAGCCTCAAACTCATCCTTAGAAAAATCCGTAATCCCTCCGGAGTACGTTTCTGTTCCAATACCAAAATAGCCACTAGTGAAAAAAATAAGTGCACTGAGTAGATAGAGAAACACAACTCTCCAGCCTGAACCTGCTGTTGTCTCAGCCTTTTGTAGTTGATAGAGGCTCACTTGCGGGCGGAAAATTCCCTTTAAGATTGATGTTTCATATATCATATAAAGTCTCCTAACTTATAAACTTACCTATCTAGTTTATACGATAATGCCGAAGAATACCGTTGAAATTTGTCGATTTAAATAATTAATAGGGCGATATTGGAGAAAATTGGACAAACTACCCAGAAATCTCGTATTTACAATGTTCTTGCCTCAACTTCTACTTTTTAAAAAGAATAATAATAGGAAGATTATCCTGAAATTAGATTGTATGTAATAAATGAATGGAGAATCACGTACTATTTCTCGAACTTGTGAAAAGCATCTAAGAATTTCTAGTCGACATGAAACAAATGTAAATATTTAAATGAAATGTAAATTGAGTGTTAATTTATTGTGTAGTTTTATGATCTCTAGTATAAAAACTTTTGTCTATCTTATATATTTATCACTAGCATTCAAAAATCTTTCTTCATTCCAAAGATATGAAAAATAGTAAGGGAAAAGGGAGACTTATGACAAAATTGAAAATGGTTTTAAACAAAGAGTTTCTTAAAAAGCATCTACTCGAAATAGGAGTTATTTTATGTTTTGTTTTACCGCCTGTAGGTATCATATGGCTTATGTGTATTGGGTGGAATCATTTGAAACATGCAATTGATTTAAAGGTGCCTTTCTACCTTAATGCAACCACTTTTTTGTTTATTTGTTTCGCCATAGCGACGTTAGGGGCGAGCTTTTCTCAGGATAATGAAGCATATTTGCTTATGTTTGCGATGGTTTTAGGATATTTAGGCCTATACCTGTATATTAAAGAACGGGCGACATTGTCTCTTATTCGTCGTTTTAAGTGGATTATGATTTTTGGTGGGGTCTTCATCGTGATTTTCGGTAATATCATGAGAACATTTGAAGTATCGAATGTAATTCTTGGAGGGCTTACTGGGACCATATTTCTTGGACCATCACCAAGTTCTGATGGAAGATTATTTGGATCGGCTTATAATCCTAATTTTGCAAGCTTTCTATTAGTATTGATTCTGTCTTTTTTGTTAGCAGATCAATTGAAAAGACAGAGTCATAAACATATATTTAAATGGGAGTATATATTAATCGTCACGATTATAGTTGGTATCTTTCAAACTGGCTCCCGTGCGGGTATAGGTGTTATGTTTCTTGTTCTGATCTTATTTATGTTAAGACTTTGCCCAAAGATCGGAATGATAGCTACCACGATCCTGCTTATCCTACATAACCAAATTCTTGACCTTCTCCCGAGATTTAATATGCTTTCTGAAGCGATTCATGAAAGAAAAGAGATCTGGGAGACGAGTATTAGAATTTGGAAAGAGTATCCCTTTTTTGGAACAACTCCTTTAGGCTATCGTCATGCCTATGATCAATTTACACATCCGGAACCACATGCCCATAATATTTTTCTAGGATTTTTCACAGAATATGGAACGATAGGTGGTCTAGCGTTTTTATTCATTATCATGACCTTTACGCTAAAGCTTTGTTGTTTGTTATTTATAAATGCGGAAAATAAAACATTACTCAATTTCTTCCTGCTATCACTGCCGGTTATTTTTTTCACAGGAATCTTTGATCACCCGCTTGTATCACCGCAGACAGCCTTATTAACAGTTGTTTTATTAGCATGTTTTGATCGATACACAGGAAGTGTACCATTCCTGCAAAAAACGGTGCTGTATGTTAATTACAAGCTTGTAAGAGTGATATATTTAGAGAATCAGCGTATGACAAGGGTGGAGAAGCAAAGGTAGGGACGGAGGGACAGGTCCCTCGTCCCACTTTGTTTCATTTGGAGTATTAGAGTCTAAGATTTTTATAAGAGAGGGGTGTAGCGTAAAGACTGCACCCCTTCGTTTGTATTTGGGACAATGAACCTGTCCCCGTGGTCCACCTGAATTAGCTGGAGCTGCCCCGTTCGATTAACGTCGGATCGAGTTTAACCTGCACCATATCGGCTGAAACCTCATTTTCCATTCGATCTAATAGAATTTCAATTGTTGTTTTCACCATTTCCTCGATTGGTTGATGAATACTAGAAATCCCCATGATTTTCGCAAGGTACGTATCATCAAATCCGATCACACTGATATCCTCAGGAATTTGAATATTTCTTTCTTTAGCAGCCTTCATAAATTCAAGTGCCATAATATCGTTAGCTGTGAATAGACAAGTGAAATCAAGTGTTTCAACAGAGTTTAAATAGTTCTCAATATCCCGCCTCATTAAAAAGTTGTTTGTTGAGGTTTCTTCAAGCTGGATATAGTTTTTCTGTTGAAATTCGAAACCGTTTTCGTACAAGGCGCTTTTATACCCTAGAAATTTATCATCAGGGACCGTCCCGACAAATCCAAAGGTTTTATGGCCGGAGTGAATAAATTTTTCGCCGACAATCTTTCCTGCTTTCATATGATCAAGTCCCACGCTGTCAAGGGGTTTGCGGTTTTGGGTCATGACGACAGTAGGGATCGCAAGCTTGCTGATTCTCTGAATATTGTATTCTCCAGTAGGGACAAGGATCATGCCATCTACCTGACGAGCGATAAAATTTTGGATGCTTTCCCATTCGGTTATCGGATTATGCTTGGAATTGTGCAGCAAAATACTATAGCCGTTTTTACGGGCTTCAGATTCGAGTGCATCGATTAATTCTACGAAATAAGGGTTATAGGTTTCAGTTAAACATACCCCGATAATTTTTGATTGACTCTTTTTTAATGTTTGTGCGGCTTTGTTTGGAACATAGCCGACTTCCTCGATAACCTGCAGTACTCGTTTCATGGCATCTTCATTTACGCCTGTATTTCCGTTAATCACTCTTGATACGGTCGATTGGGAAACGTTTGCAAGTTTGGCGATTTCTTTCATCGTAAGCTTACTCATAAGTGCTCCTCCGTTTGAATACGTATTCTGATATGTGAATATATTATTCAGCTAATTTCATGTATTTGGTATGGTATATAGACATTATATCACACCGTTTTCTTTATTACTTTAAGTATGATAATGATGATGAACAGTAGTGGAAACGCTTAAAATTATCTGTTGACTTTTATTTTCTCCTATCGTAACATAAAAACCAGAAGGCGTGAATACGTTTTCACCAACTATTCAGACTAGGGGGTCTATGAAAGTATGAAAAAATTAATGTTGTTGGTATCAATCTTAGTTTTATCTCTTTCGTTAATTGCGTGCAGCTCAAATGGTGCAAGTAGCAACGATGACAAAATTGTGATTTGGACACAAGCTGCTGCTGATCATCCAGAAGGTAAGATGTTTGCTGATCGAGTGAAGCGTTATAACGAGGAACATCCTGACAAACCTCAAGTAGAAATTCAAAATATTACACGTGCAGGTGCGGGTTCAGGCTATATAGATAAATTAAATGCAGCGATAACGGCAAATGATATGCCGGATATTTTCACACTGGACGGCCCGGATATTGCGGCATATGTTGATTCAGGTCTTCTTGGTGAGTTAGATGGATATATGAGTGAAGGATTTAAAGAAGGATTCACGGAAGCAATTATTGATCAAGGGACAGTTGACGGAAAATTTTATGGGATGGGCTATTCAGATTCAGGTGTTGCAATCATGTATAACGAAGATATGATCAATGCTCTTCCTGATGATGTAAAAGCGCTGATTCCAGCTGTTGATGAAGATTGGACTTGGGACCAATTTGTTGAGCTTGCTAGAAAAATCGATGACTTTGCGAAAACGACCAACGATCCGGTATTTGAAGGCTATGAAAATGCTGTAAGTCTACTATTACCTGATATTACAGCCGGTGCATATGAAACAGGAACCTATTATTTCACACCGCTTCTTTGGGGAAATGACACAAATATTGTTGGTGAAGATGGAGTCACAGTAGACGGTGTATTAAACAGTGATAAAAGTATTGAAGCTTTAACAAAATATGCTCAATTATTTGCAAAGCCACAGCTTGCAAGTGCATCTGAATCAGAGAAAGCCTTCCATTCTGGAAAAACAGCCTTATCTGTAAGCGGTTTCTGGTATGTGAGTGAATTAACAAGTAACTATCCAAACCTAAAATTCAAAACAGTTCGTTATCCAAAAATGAATGAAAACTATGATGGCTTATACACTCCATCAGGCAGCTGGGCATTTGTTCGTAATGGACAAGAGAAAGATGAAGAGCGCATTAAGCAAGTGGTGGAAGTGATGGAATGGCTAACCAATGACGAAGCATCAGAGGAATATTATCATGCGAACGGTTCGATCCCAACTCGTGTAAATGCAATTGATGTGATTGATACAAATACAGACAATCCATATCATAACGAAGCGTGGACAGTATTGAAGTACCAGGTTGAAAACACGAATAAATCTCGTCCTGTTTCACCGGGGTATCCATACTTATCTGAAACATTTGCAAAAGACGTCATCTTAAAAATCGGTCAAAATAAAGCAACAGATGAAGCGACAATCAAGCAATATGTAGATGATGCTGTGAAAAAAATCGATGTAGAATTTGATAAATATCAAAAATGATCGGTTGAGGGAGAGGTGGGGCGCTGACCTCGCCTCTTCTCTTATAAAGAAGGTTTTGAAAGGATGTGAAGTAATGAAAACGGTAAAGAACTTCGTGAAAGTAAGAAATACAACCGAACATTACCGACAAAGTGAGCATTATAAAAAGGGCGAGGTTGTCTCAGCCTATGGATTTTTAACACCAGCAATGGTGCTAGCCATTCTCTTTATCGTCTTACCTATTATTCTAGCATTTACGTACGGATTTACAGATTACTATTTATTAAAGCCGAACGACAAGCAATTTATCGGCTTAGAAAACTTTACACGCATGCTATCGGATGAAGTGTTGATGAAAAGTTTTATGAACACGATTAAATTTGTTGTGTTTGTTGTCCCGCTTCAGCTTTCCATGGCACTTGGCTTAGCATTAATTGTGAATAAAAAGATCAAGGGTGTTGGCTTTTTCAGAACTGCGTATTTTTCACCGGCAGTTTTATCTCTGGTTGTTATTTCAATTCTTTGGACAGTTATGTTAAACCCAACTTCAGGGCTAATTAATGAAATTTTGGCAAATATCGGACTTCCAAAGCAGCCGTTCCTATCAAGTGCAGATCAAGCAATGTATACCATTGTTGCAATTTCTGCATGGTCCGGATGTGGCTATCAAATGATGATTTTCCTAGCGGGCTTAAAAAATATCGATAATAGTTTATATGAAGCTGCAGACATAGATGGTGCGAACGCGTTCCAAAAGTTTTTATTTATTACGATTCCGTCATTAAAACCAATTTTAATGTTTTTAGTGATCACCACAACGATTCAAGCCTTTAAATTGATCGTTCAACCTATGGTCATGACAGGCGGCGGGCCTGATTATTCAACGATGACGATCCTGCAATATATCTATGAATATGGATTTAGACATCGAAACATTGGATATGCAAGTGCGGTCACTCTTATGTTCACTGTGTTCTTAGTGGTTGTGTCAATTGTCATTAAAAAATTATTTAGAGAGGAGCGAGCGGCGTGAAGATCGTCAAGAAATCCTTGTTTTATTTACTCGCATCCGTTGTGGCGTTACAGTTTTTAGTTCCTCTTGTTTGGATGATTTTATCCTCCTTTAAAATTGATGAAGTGATATACAGAGATATCGGCTCAATCTATGCGATTATCCCGAAATTTTCAGATCTATCATTAAAATCCTATACAGAGTTGCTCGGCTTTTATCATATTTTTCAAAATGTCGGGAACAGCTTGATCTATGCATCAATCACGGTTGTCTTTGGCTTAACAATAAATTCTTTGGCCGGTTATGCGTTAGCTAGATTTCAATTTCCGTTCAAAGACTGGATTCTTATTTTTATTATCGCGTTAATGATTGTTCCGATTGAAGCGACAATTCTTCCGTTATTTCTAGTCGTGAATGAAATGGGATTAATTAATACCGTACCAGGCTATTTAATGCCATTTATCATTAATGTGATGAATATTTTCTTATTCAGACAGCATTTTCTATCATTTCCAGGTGAGTTGATTGAATCCGGAAAAATTGATGGACTAAGTGAAATGGGATGCTTCTTCCGAATTGTCATCCCATCAAGCTTAAATATGTATATTACAGTTGGGATTTTAACCTTCCTAGCATCCTGGAATGATTTCTTATGGCCGGTTATGGCTCTGTCAAATGCCGAACTTATGCCAATTCAGGTTGCATTAAATGCGATTTTCAGTGATACGTATAATATTTACACAAGTCATATGATGGCGGCCTTAACGATTGTCACCATTCCAATCGTTGTCCTTTATATCATTTTCCAAAAATATATTGTCGAAGGCTCGATGCAGAGCGGAATCAAATAAACGAGGTGTAATATGAATCGACTACAAAAAGCAAACAACTATATTCAACAAAACAAACATAAAGTACAAAGCCGGCCGCTCTATCATTTTTCACCTGAAATAGGGTGGATGAACGATCCGAATGGATTTGTGTATTACAAAGGAAAATACCATCTATTCTATCAATACTTCCCGTATGATATCGTTTGGAGTGATATGCATTGGGGGCATGCGACAACAGAGAACTTCACCGATTGGGAGCATCTCCCTGTTGCTCTAGCAAACGACAAAGCCTATGATGCAAATGGATGTTTTTCTGGGAGTGCCATTGAAAAGGATGGCAACCTCTATTTGATATACACAGGTCATATCGATCCGAATATAGGCTTTGATCGAGATGAACCAGAAATCGCTGAACGACAATGTGTAGCGATATCCGAAGATGGGGTAACCTTTGAAAAGTATAAGCTAAACCCTGTGATTGGTGAAAAACAATTGCCGGAGGGATACCTTATTTGCGACTTTCGAGATCCAAAGGTTATGGAAGTGGATGGCGTTTATTATTGTGTATTATCGGTAAGAAACACGAAGAGACGCGGCGAAATCATAATGTTTAAATCAACAGATCTTCTAGAATGGACTTTTCATTCTTCTATTTACCAATCAAAGTTTGAAGAAAACACCTTATTAGAATGTCCGGATTTGTTCCGAATGGATGGCAAGGATGTTCTATTATTCTCTGAAATGCCATGTGACCCTGAATTTGCAGAAGAAATACAAAATAAAACAGCATATGTCATCGGTGAAATGGATTTTGAGGAAGGCACTTTTATATCAGAGCGAAAAGGTCTTCTAGATTACGGCCAAACCTTCTATGCCCCGCAATCAACAGAAGGAAAGGATGGCGAACGTTTACTTATCGGCTGGATGCACCGCTGGCATGAAACAACACCGCCAAAGGAATACGGCTTTAACGGAATGATGTCACTGCCGAGAAAGCTAAGCATAAAGGATAATCAGCTCATTCAACAGCCTTTTATTGATACAGAAACCTATTTTTCCTCAAAGGTCATTCAGGATCAAGTTCAATTAGGTATTGGGGAGGAAGTAGTGATTGAAGGAAAAGCGGCTAGCTATTTGCAAGTAAAAGTACCTAAATCAAGTGGAAACTTTACGATCAAACTTAACAAAAGTGAAACAAAATCAACGAATGTAGAGGTCGATGTTGAAAATAATACTCTATTTATTTCATCCGATTATGGCAATCAAGGGCTAATAAGCCTAGAAGAGCTTTCAACAAACAAACATGAAGAAATTTCACTTGAATTCTACCTCGACCTACACTCAGTGGAGCTGTTCATCAATTCCGGTGAAAAAGTCGTCAGCTTCACGGCCTATGATTCAGATAAAGGAAAGGATTTTGTCTTTGCTGGGACGGGGGGACAGGTTCCTTGTCCCGCGTTATTTCAATTTGTGTATCGGGATTGAGGGTTCTTCGGGTTCATTCTAATAAAGTTGTTGAGGGTGCAGGGTGGAGACTGCACCCTTTAGTACTATCAGGAGGTATTAAAACCTTAAACAAAAGGGCCAAAGCTCATCTCTTCATCCTATTGAAAATCGTTCTAAAATATTCTCGTGAAATTGATTGATTAACTGCCTAACTTTTTGGTAGTCCTCTATTGAAACGGCCTCATATATTTCCTTATTCATTGAATTTGCGGAATAATGAGGTTTATGTGGTGTTCTCTTGAAGTTAACAATTGAAAAACGAAGGATCTTATCAAAGAAGCCATCGATAATTTGGAGCATTGCTTGGTTACTCGTCCCAGATATCATGGTTCGTAAAAAGGAAATTGAGTGTGTTGAATACCCAATATAGTCATGTTGAGCCGTACATTCTAGTTGCTGGTCAAGATGATGCTTTAATAACTCAACATCAATTTGCAAGAGCTTTTCATCCATATGGTGAAATTGATAGTGCTGAAAGGATATGATGACTTCCATTATATCAAGAAACTCTTTAATCGTGATTTCCTTCACTAGAATTCCTCTGTTTTTGACTGTTTCAAGATAGCCTTCCGCTTCTAGTCGAGAAATCGCGCTGCGGACTGGCGTGCGGCTCATTTCAAGCAGCTGGGCTAATTCATTTTCTGATAATAATGTACCTGGAAGATAGTCTCCCTTTATCAATAGTTCTCTTAAAGATTCATAAGCTTTCTCTTGAAGGGGCTTCATGTTAGATCTACTTTCCTTCCTCTTTTCTAAATTCTTGAAGTGTGGCTGGGCGCTTGCGCTTTTCTTATACTATCAGAATTTATAAGTTTTGTACTTAGTTTTAGTGTCTAGCTCCAGCGCCTAGCCCCGAAGCACAGGAAGTGCAAGTGCAGTCGTTGCGACAGGACGTCGCGATTTTAGACTGCCTCGAGGTCATAAGCCAATTTGGAATTGAAGGTAAAGAACACCTTCTATTCCAAATCGTCTTATGCTTGTCGGGGCTGATCAAGGCGCTTGCGCTTTTCTAAGATCATATCTTTTCCGACCTTTTCTTGCAATCTATTCCATTATACGATAAAGCTTTACATTTTTTACGAATATTCATAAATGATTTAAGTTTTCTTAATAATAGATTAATAATGTTTCGTTAAGCTTTTATTAGGTTGTATACAACTTTGGATACAACTATAACACATAATCGAAAGGATCGATAATTTATGAAAAAAGGGTTTTTAAGTCTTTTAATTCTAGTTCTTTTTGTGGTTACTGGTTGTTCAAGTGGTTCGGTAAGTGGAGAAACAACGACGGAAAATGGTTGGCCTGAAGTATTAAGGATTGGGATGATGGCTACAGAAGAGGATAATGCTTTAGCTCGTTCGTCAAAGGCCTTTGCTGAGGATTTAGGCAAGGAGTTAGGCATTGAAGTGGAAATCTTTGAAGGTCAGGATTACAACATGATGATTGAAGCGATGAGAGCAAAGAAAATCGATATTACGAACTATGGTCCTTTCGGCTATATCATTGCGGTTGAAAGAAGTGGAGCGAAGCCTCTAGCGATTATGGGACAAAGTGAAGAATCTGCTATGTATAGCAGTGTGATTGTCGTACCAAAGGATTCAGAGGCTAAGTCCCTAGAGGATTTAAAAGGAAAGAATTTTCTCTTTGTTGATCCGGCATCAACTTCAGGTCATTTATTCCCAAGAGCAACGATGTTAGGAGAGCTTGGTATTGAAAATGATGAGTTAGAAGGATATTTCAATAGTGTTGCTTATTCAGGAGGTCATGATAAATCATTATTAGCCATCGCAAATGGGGATGCAGATGGTGCTGCGGTTTGTACTTTCTGTATCGACACATTTGCAGAGTCTGGACTTATTAATGTTGATGATATTCGTATACTTCAGGAAACAGATCCAATCCCTGGGGGACCTTTAACATATCGCGAGGACTTACCAGAGGATTTAGTTGAAAAAATTAGAGAGTTTGCGCTTAGCTATCATGAAAAAAATCCTCAGTATTTTGAAGATATGGGAATGAAGGGATATTTCCCTGTTGAAGATAGTGATTACGATGTTGTAAGAGATACGGCGGAAAAGCTTAATATGTCGCCAGAGGAAATGCTGAAATAAAGGAGGAAAGGCCATGACACTATTACAAATAAACAATTTATCCAAAACCTATCCAGATGGGACATCGGCGTTAAAAGGAATCAATCTTTCTATTGAAAAAGGAGAGTTTGTCGCTGTAATCGGGCCGAGTGGAGCAGGGAAGAGCACACTGCTTCGATCGATCAATCGCCTTGTTGATCCTACAAATGGAGAAATTCTGTTTAACAATCACAACATGGTAACAGTGAAATCCTCTCAATTAAGAAAACAACGCCGGAATATGGCGATGATTTTTCAAGGGTATAACCTAATAGAACGGACATCCGTCTTAAATAATGTGTTACATGGTCGCCTTGGATATATGAACACATTTAGCACACTATTAAGTGTTTTTTCCGGAAAAGATAAAGAAGCGGCAAGACAGCTTTTACAAAGGGTCGGGTTAGAAAGCCAAATGTATAAGAGAGCTGATGAACTAAGTGGTGGTCAAAAGCAACGAGTTGGCATAGCTCGTGCGATCATGCAGGAGCCAGAACTGATTTTAGCGGATGAACCGATTGCGAGCTTGGATCCACTTTCTTCCGAGTTAATTATGAACCATCTCTATACAATTTGTAAGGAAGAGGAAATTGCTTGTCTTTGTAATTTACATCAGGTTGATGTCGCGAAAAAATATGCAACACGAATTATCGGAATCAATGGAGGGCAAAAGGTCTTTGATGGTTCGCCAGCTGAATTGACGGAAGATATTATAGCTGAAATCTATCAATCATCGAAGAAGGTGCTTGTTTCATGAATGCTGTAGATGTTCAAAAGGCCCGTAAGATCAAAAAGCTCCAAACATGGCTAATTGTACTTGGGATAGTCGTGATAACGATATGGTCAGGTATTGAAACGGATTTTTCCTTTGAATCTCTCATTTTTGGTTCGAGGGAAGCGGCAACCTTTGTTTTCACAGATTTATTGCCGCCAGATTTTACTGTCATAACAGGGTTGATTAAGCCGGCACTTGATACCATTTATATGAGTTTCGTTGCGATGGTGATTGGTGCAGTGATTGCTGCATTTCTATCTGTATTTACAGCCGCAACAACGTCACCGCATCCTGCTTTGCAAGTATTTATGCGTGCGTATAGCTCATTATTTCGTAATATTCCGGTTTTGATTTGGACGATTCTTTTGACCGCTTCCTTTGGACTTGGTGCATTAGTAGGGACCCTATCCTTGATTATGGTATCAGTTGGTGTGTTAACCCGTGCATTTGCTGAGGTTCTTGAAGAAATAGATGAAGGACAGGTTGAAGCGATCCGGGCAACAGGTGCTAACTATTTCAAAGTACTTGCACAAGGTGTGTTGCCACAGTTTTCACCTGGTTTTTTCGGGTGGTCGTTGTACATGCTTGAGATCAATGTTCGTGCCTCTACGATTATCGGTATGGTTGGTGGGGGAGGACTAGGCTTTGTCATTCAGTCAAATATTAAATTATTTCAATATGGACAAGTTAGTATGGCGATTATTTTAGTCTTAGTAATTGTTCTTTTAACAGAGTGGCTTACGAACCAAATTAGGGAGCGAATTATATGAAGGGAAAAACAATGTCTATTGATAAATTGTCTAGTATCAACATAGCAGAAGCCAATAAGCCAAGAAAAAATAACGCATTATTGATCGTACTCATTCTAGGAGGAATCTTCTTTTTCTTTTCGCTTAGTCAGTTGCCAATTGACTATAGTAAATTAATCGAGGGTTCGGCGAAATTTCTGTCAACACTCACCGTTATGTTACCTCCAGATATGACCTATTGGCGAGAGGTTTTGCTGGCTGCACTAGAATCTTTACAGGTGGCAATTGTTGGAACAGTCATTGCCATCATATTAGGGCTGCTACTGTCTTTTCCTGCCGCTGAAAATTTAACACCACACCCATCGATAGCTTGGGGAATCAAAGGATTTGCCTCATTCCTGCGTGCGATCCCAACCTTAATTTGGGCACTCATTTTTATTGTAGCAGTTGGAATGGGTCCATTTACTGGGATCCTTGCGATTACAGTAGGAGCAACAGGCATGTTAATTAAAGTATTCTCTCAATCAATTGAAGAAATTGATGAAGGGGTTATTGAAGCTATGAAAGCAACAGGAGCAAGCTGGACTTCGATTGTCATCCATGGAGTGATTCCTACAGTTCTGACGGCATTCTTAGCGTGGTGTATTCTTCGTCTAGAAGGAGACATCGCAGAATCAACGATCCTTGGAGCTGTTGGGGCAGGAGGAATAGGCTGGGAGTTAATGCATGCCATGCGATTGTACAAGTTTGACCAGGCATTCTTTGTTGCTTTAGTGATTTTTGCCATGGTCTTTAGTGTGGAGCTGGTAACAAATCGATTAAAAATGCGTTTGAAAACAAAATGATCGTGGAGGAACCATTGATGACAAATAAACTAGTAGTAAAAGAACGAATTGTAAAATTAGAAGGTAGCTTTAATTTTCGAGATATTGGCGGATACCCAACAAAAGATGGCGGAAAAGTAAAATGGGGAGTCTTATATCGATCAGGTAATTTAAGCAAAATGACTGAAAATGACCTAAAGGTTGTAAATCAATTAGGAATTAAAAAAATCTGTGATCTGAGAGCGATTGGGGAAATCAATAGTGATCCTGACCCTATTTTAAATGAGGCAATATGGCATCATATCCCTGTTATTCAAGATGATTTGTCCATAAAGTATGTAGGGGACCTTATGACTCTTCATGAAAATGGGGTATCAACTGATCTTCTGGTGTCTATGAACCGTGAGATGGTAACTTATACACAAGTGTTTAGAAAAATATTTGAAATATTACTAGATAACCCACAGGACCCTTTGTTATTCCACTGCATGGCTGGAAAAGACCGTACAGGTGCAGTAGCAGCTCTTATTTTAAGTATACTTGGAGTTCCTCGGGAGATCATTATTGAAGATTATTTATTAACCAATCTCTCACTGGATCAGCTGAAAGCAAACCTTGTACATGGTGAGAAACCTCAACTTCAACAAGTGAACCAGGAAGTACTAAACGCATTACTTGAAGCTCGAGTTGAATACATCAGTGCTTTTCTTAATGAAATGGATAGTACCTATTTATCAGTAGAAGATTATGCGAAAAATGGGATTGGGTTATCAGATGATGAGATAACTAGCTTAAGAGATAGTTTATTGGAATAAGAAATAAGGAAGTAGGGATAGGCGTAAAGCGCCTATCCCTATTTTGCAATTTTAACAAATTAACAAGAAAATAGATCTAAAAATCACTTTTTATCAAATAGGTCTAAAGACTTAAAAGTAAATATCTACTAGTTTACCCAAAATATAATAGATTATAATAAATGTAGATTATTAGAAGATTCTGTCAAATATTCGGACATCTTGAAAGTCGGTGAAAAATGATGGTATATGATGGGTTGCTTATTGCCATTTTAGTAGGGTTTATTCGAGGCGGCAGCTTAAAAGGATTTGCAGAGATTCGGTTTAAAATGGGAGGGGTTTTCCCTGCGCTTCTTCTTTTTCAGCTCTGTATCTTCTATTTTCAAAATAAGATTGAATGGGTAGGGGCAATCAGTCAGTTCTCCTTTATGGCTGTTTATGTGATTGGACTTATTTTTTTATGGATGAATCGATTTCACGCACACTTTAAGTTCATTTTTGCCGGTGTTCTCTTGAACTTCATTGTAATGGCTGTAAATGGAGGGAGAATGCCTGTTTCAGGTGAGGCTGCTCTGCACTTAGACCCTTATTATTTGGAAACATTAAAAAACAGCTTATATGCAAAACACACACTTGTCACGGAATCAACGATTTTCTCTTTTTTAGGTGACATTATTCCATTAAAAGCACCGTATCCAAGAGAGCAGATCATTAGCATTGGTGACGTTGTGATGAATATAGGCGGCTTTCTTGCTATTCAAGCGGTTATGCTGCGTAAGAAGGAAACAACGGCACCAATAAATGGCACATCAAAGGAGGTGAAAATATAATGAAAAATAAAACAAAAAATGCTATTCTAAACATAATTATTATTGGTTCTGCTATCGTAGCATTAACTTCAGGGTGGAAATTCTGGTAAGCATAAAAAGAGGGAATCTGTGGTTCCCTCTTTTCTACTATTGTATGTTGTGAGTGTGATAAAAATGGTGCTTAGTCGTCAAAATCTCTATATTGCTTTCATATGTGTATTGAGCTTGTTCCTTCTCTTTATGCATATTCCTCTTCAAGTTGAGGAATTATCAAATTGGGTCTTAATTTATACGCTTATTGGAGCGATTCTTCTCTTAAATCATTTCAATATTATTCTTCCATCTGGAAATTCTCTATCAATGGACTCTGCCATTTATTTAGCTTGTATCTTTTTGTTCGGATTCAATGTACCTCTGCTTGTTTTATTGATTAGCAGTTTATCTTTTTTCCTGATTCGCTTTAAGCTTGAATGGTGGAAGCATTTGTTTAATTTTGCGAACTACTCCATTATGATTGTTTCTACATACTACGCTTTTATCGCAACTGGTGGAATCGTTGGAAGCATAGACATTACAAACCTCTGGCCTTATACCCTTTCGTTAACGGTTTATTTTTTCTTGAATGTCGTTATTATGTGGCTTTTCTATTTCTTTGCTAGTAAGCAGCCTTTTGGTGCGGTTTTTCAAGGTTTTATGAAGAAAGAAGATATAAAAGAAGCGTTTATTAGTTATTTATGCACATTGGTGCTTTCCCTTGTCTTAACCATTGTCATCCGTGAACAGCCAATATTCGGAGTTTTCTTATTTATCTCTTTATCGATCACGCTGTCGTTAGCCTTTCAAAAAGTATTTTCATTATATAAGCATGAAGAAACAAGAGCACAAAAAGACTTTTTAACAGGTCTTTATAATCATGGATACTTTAAACAAACGCTTGATGAATTCATTAAAAAAAGTGAAACGGGACAGCCCTTTTCAATTGTATTAATTGACTTAGATGATTTTAAGAAATACAACGATTTTAATGGACATGTTCAAGGAGACGAGCTGTTAGCATTCTTTGGAAGTTTCTTATCCGAAAAAGTGAAGGATCTTCCCTATATTGCCGCTAGATACGGCGGGGAAGAATTCGGTATCATCATGCCTGAAACAAGCCAAGAAAAAGCGCAAACTTTTATGAACAAAATACGGAAGGAATACAATGATACCCATTTCAAGGGTGTCGACATTCTTCCGCTTGGCTGTCTGTCCTTCTCGGCTGGAATTGCAGAGTATGAAAAAGGGACTTACGGCGCTTCAGAGTTATTGTCAAAGGCTGATAAAGCCCTTTATTATGCAAAAGCGGAAGGGAAAAACAACAGCCAAATCTATAAGGAAGGCCATTTCAACCTCCAAGGACTTCAAATTAAAGAGGAAATTGACGGACTCGAGCAACAGCTGCAGATCTTCTTATCAAAAGACATTTACACATACCAGCACAGCAAACGAGTTTTCAAGTATGCTGTTGATCTTAGTGATCAGCTGCAGCTAAATGAGGATGAAAAACGAAGATTGATCTTAGGTGCTCTCGTCCACGATATTGGAAAGCTGGAAATTCCACGTGACGTGATCAATAAAAAAGGGAAACTGCAAGTGCACGAGTGGGAAATGATGAAAAAGCATGTCACCTACGGAAAGGAAATTATAGGCTCTACCAAAAAATATGACGATCTTCTTCCGCTTGTCGAGCTTCACCATGAACGCTACGACGGAAAAGGATATCCATATGGACTCAAAGGTGAAAACATTCCGAAGCTCGCACGTATTCTCTGCATTATCGACTCCTTTGACGCCATGACAACCGAGCGGCCTTATCAAAAAACGAAGACATTCACAGAAGCGATTACAGAGCTGCGCAGATGCTCAGGTCAGCAGTTTGATCCTGCTTTTGTTGAGGCTTTTATTGAGATGGTGGAACATAGGGACAGGTAAACTGTCCCAAATTTCATTTGTAAACTTAAACAATAATTTTGAAGGAATTCAATTTAATAAGTAGAATAAATTAAGATGCTAGAGTTAACCTCATTTTCACCTCTATTTTCTCGTTTATCCCAACCCCTGAACAATCTTATTTGGACCCGGAAATCTAAAGTGTGGTGATCCCAATCCCGAGAGTAGCAAGGAAAAAGAGCCCGAACGGCATGTATCATATTATGCTTAGAGGAATCAATCGACAAACAATTTTTGAAGATAACCAAGACCGTTTTAGGTTTTTAGAAGTATTAAAAAAGTATAAAGTAATTTGCCATTTTCATCTTTACAGTTATTGTTTAATGGATAATCATGTTCATCTTTTAGTGAAGGATCATGAAGGCAATATTTCAGATGCTATAAAGCGAATAAGCTCAAGCTATGTGTTTTGGTACAATATGAAATATGAGCGCTGCGGTCATTTGTTTCAGGAACGTTTTAAAAGTGAAAATGTAGATAGTATTAGATATTTTTTAACGGTTCTTCGTTATATCCATCAAAATCCTTTAAAAGCCGGTTTATCTACTAATGTCTTTGAATGCCAATGGACAAGCATACATGAGTTCATTGATAAGGCAATCATTGTTGATGTAGATTATCCACTTCAATTTTTCTCCCCAGACCGAACGCAATCCCTTATTTTGTTTAAAGAATTTATGGGAAAACCTAATAATGATCAATGCTTGGAAGATACCGTAAAAACTAGGTTATCTGATGATGAAGTAATACAGTACTTATCCCAATTAGGTGTGCCCGCCAAAAGTGTTTTGCAGCACATGAATAGAAATGATAGAGATTCGATCCTAGCAGAGCTTAAAGGTTTAAATGGGGTGAGCTTAAGGCAGGTAGAAAGAGTAACTGGGATTTCGAAGAGTGTGATACAGCGTGCCAGGAAATAAAAGCAGGAGATGACTGTATGTCAGAAAAGTAATGGGTATTAGAGTGTACAAGTTCAAGTTGAAGTTCAAGTTCAATCTCTTGATATGGGAGGAGACTTTATCATAGCGGGCTTATGTAGGTGGTACAGAGGGACCTGTCCCTCTGTACCACCTTATTTAAAAAATTCTTCTATTGAATTTGCCATTGCCTGTGCTCTTTGGTCTTGTATATTTGAATCCATGAGTGTAGACAGCTCTTTACTGTTAGACATAAAGCCAAGTTCGATTAACAGTGAAGGCATTTTCGTCCAGCGTGTTACATATAAGTTATGATCTCTTGTCCCATCGTTATTTATCCCATGAGAGGTTAGAGCTGCTGCAACTTTAGGTGCTAAGTTCTTACTTTGAAGGGCTGCTGTACTAGGTGTAGGGTCGTACGAGATGACATTACCAGCGTAGCTTACATCCTTTGTTCCGCTTCCGTATTTAATTGTAAAGGTTCTTTGAGCAGTGTTTTCTCTTACGAATGAATAGTTTTTACCGTTATATACAACATAAACATCTTTTGTTTCTATAGCAGGGCGATACGTACTATAATGAACGCTTAATCCGTTTTCGGAGGAGCTGACATTTGCATCATGATGGATGCTTATAAATAAATTAACATTATGATTATTAGCAATTTTTGCACGATCTTCAAGAGAAATAAATTTATCATTGTTAGGATCTCTAGTGTAAAGAATCGTAGCACCTTTTTCTGTTAATTTATTTGCTAGTTTTTTAGTAAAGTCCATGTTCAATTTCTTTTCATATACATTGCCTCTTACAGCACCTGGATCTGAGCCGCCGTGTCCTGCATCGAGTATAATTTTTTTACCTACTAAAGGTAATACCCCTGTTAATTCTAAATAATTATTGTGAGGCACTGAAACAGGCCCGCCTAGGATTGTTATATTCGTAATTTTCTTACTTTTGATGATGGATTTAATAGATTCTGGTGCGTTTTTTGGATTTGTTAAGAGTAAAGGAGCGTTATTCTTTGCCGCTAGTACAGATCCTGTTAAAGCATCAGCAAATGTTAACCCTGTAGCTAAATATGCCTTTTGTGTTGACATGTTAAGAGTATTGATAATATTTGCTGCTACTTCATAGCGGTCTTTTCCGCCAATTCTTTGTTTACCAGGTAGTTGGTTATAAACTGTTGCACTAACACTTTTCTCTCCACCGACAACGAGGGTTCTTTGAATGCCTTTTTCAGATAGAGCATTTTTAGTTATAGGAGGAAGATTTTTTGTGTCAGTTAGTAAAATTGGAAATCCATTTTTAGAAGCATAAGGCGATATTGCTAATGCATCTGCGAAGTTATACCCATAAGCTATAATGGCTGTGTTTGTATTGTCGAGTAATTTTGCAATGTTATAAGATACTTCGAAGCGGTCTTTTCCGCCAACCCGTGTTACATTGGAAATGTTTAAATTTTTTATACCTTTTACTACATTTTCTGATACACTTTTTGGACCACCTACAATAATAACGTTTGAGGGCTTAAGACGTTGAATTTCAGTCTTTGTTATCTGGGTTAAACCCTCGCTATGTGTTAATAATATTGGAGCATTTTTTTGAAAGGCTAAAGGACTTGCTGATAAAGCATCTGCAAAGGCATTTTGATTAGCAATAATGACAGTCTTTGATGTTGTCCATCCCTTCTTCGAGATATTTACGGCAACCTCAAATCGATCCTTTCCAGACAGCCGTTCTGGAGTTGAAGTAGCGGAAACTGAAGAAATTGCAAAAAGTAAAATGAAACAAATAATTGCAATCTGACTTAGTTTTTTCATATTTTTCCTCACTTTTCTATTATACTTTTAATACCATAATCTATTATATAGTAAAATGAAAAAGTTCTAAATAACTATTGTTTTTAATTGATCTAAATAAATATAGGTATTTCCACCTATTTCATACAAGTGGTTGGTAATGCTTTTGTTTAGGTTATTTTTAAGTTGCTTTTAAAGATAGGGGTACTTGTCATAATATTATTTTTTGAAGATGCCTTTTCTAATAGACTTCGAAAAGCTTCTATTTAATAACAGGAATTTTCGTAATATCTATGTAATGGTTCATTTTTATATAATTGTGTTATAATCTAATTTGTTTTAGAGCAATCTAAAATTATCTCTCATTGGGCAGACTTATTATAAAATGTAATGGACATTGAAATGAAGGAATTAAGGATATTGAAATACCATAGTATTGAAGGAAAAACAAAAATGCTTGTTTTCTAAATATCAAGTGTTCAGTTCAGAGTTGACTTTGGTAATGACTTTCATAAATAATTTATTGCAGATAGCTATTTTGTAAGGGAGTATAAAATCATGAAAATAACAATTGCTGGTACGGGCTATGTTGGGTTATCGAATGCTGTTTTATTAGCTCAGCATAATGAAGTAATTGCCCTTGATATTATTCAAGAAAAAGTAGATATGATAAATAATAAAAAGTCTCCAATTATGGATAAGGAGATTGAGGAGTTTCTTGCAACAAAAGAATTAAATTTAACAGCAACAACTGATAATCATACAGCATTTAAAGATGCGGAGTATGTTATCATTTCTACGCCTACAAATTATGATCCAGAGAAAAATTATTTTAATACAAGTAGTGTTGAAGCTGTAATAGAAAATGTTTTATCAATAAATCCGAATGCAGTAATGGTGATTAAGTCTACAGTTCCAGTTGGTTATACAGAGAGTGTCCGACAAAAATATGATACAAATAATATTATTTTTTCACCAGAGTTCCTAAGAGAGGGTAGGGCTTTATATGATAACCTCTATCCTTCACGAATAATTGTTGGGGAACAATCTGAAAGAGCACGAGTTTTTGCTGATCTTTTAGTAGAAGGTGCTGAAAAAGAGGACATAGATGTCTTATTTACAAATTCAACAGAAGCAGAAGCAATCAAATTATTCGCTAATACATACTTAGCGATGAGAGTTGCTTTCTTTAATGAATTAGATTCTTATGCGGAAGTAAGAGGATTAGACTCTAAACAAATTATTGATGGTATTGGATTAGATCCGCGTATTGGTACTCATTACAACAATCCATCCTTTGGTTATGGAGGCTACTGTCTTCCAAAAGATACAAAGCAGCTGCTTGCTAACTATAAGGATGTTCCAAACAATATTATGACTGCCATCGTTGAAGCCAACAGAACAAGAAAAGAACACATTGCAGATATGATCCTTAAAAGAGATCCTAAAATAGTTGGAGTTTATCGACTTACGATGAAGATGGACTCAGATAATTTTAGACAATCTGCGATCCAAGGTGTTATGAAACGTATTAAAGCTAAAGGTGTTGAGGTTGTCGTATATGAGCCGGCACTTCAAGACGATGAATTCTATGGTTCAAGAGTTATTAAAGATTTTGAAGAGTTTAAGGAAATTTCTGACGTCATTGTAGCCAATCGCCTAACAGATGACTTACGTGAGGTAGAAGATAAGGTATATACAAGAGATTTGTTTAGTAGAGATTAATTTGATAAAAAATAAAGAGTAAAAGCTACCTATTAGGTGGCTTTTGCTTTGTGGTTTGATATTGCTTTTTTAGTGAATCGTCTATGAGCTCTGGCTTTCCATATCCCTGGTTTATTTTGAATATAGACTTTCAGAAGAGGTTATATGATAATAGGAGTATTGATATTTTTCTGTTAGGTAGAAAGGTGGAACGACATGATAGATATCCATTGCCATATTCTAGACGGGATCGATGATGGTGCCCAGGATGTTGATGCTTCGATGAAGATGATCAAGCATGCAGCGAACGAGGGGATTACGAAAATTATTGCTACACCACATCATAAAAATGGGAAATATGATAATATTGCTTCGTCTATTAAAGATAAGGTCATAGAGTTGAATCAAATGATTAAGCAGCAACAGCTTCCGATAGAACTATTACCAGGACAGGAACCGCGAATTTATGGAGATCTTTTGGAAGATTATGAGAAAGGTGAAATCCTGACGCTTAATCATTCAAAGTATCTTTTTATTGAATTGCCGTCAAATCACGTTCCTAGATATACAAAAAAACTATTATTCGATATTCAGCTGGCAGGACTTTCTCCGATCATTGTTCACCCTGAAAGGAACTCAGAGATCATTGAGAATCCTTCAATTTTATATAAATTAGTTGAACAAGGTGCCGCGACTCAAGTGACTGCATCTAGTGTCACAGGCCATTTTGGAAAGAAAATAAAGAAGTTTTCCCTTCAATTAATTGAAGCAAATCAAGCACATTTTATCGCATCTGATGCACATAATCTTTCAGGACGGACCTTCCGATTACGAGAAGCCTATGATGAAATCGAGAAAGAATTTGGACGTGAGCTGGTTTATATGTTTAAGGAAAATGCTGAGCTCGTCGTTGAAAACAGTACAATCTACCGACAACCGCCTCAAGAGATACGACGCAAGAAATTTTTGGGGATATTTTAAAGGACATGGATGAAAGATTCCATGTCTTTTTTTGTGTGCAAATAAAAATAGACTATCTTTAATAAAGTCTCATTTCCTCTCAAATACCATAATCCCCTGTCAATTCTATTAACGCTAGAATTTCAATTATTCCCTTTACAAAAAATTTTCAAAATATTAACTTTCCGTATAATGTTGCTTAACATCAATCTATTAAACTTTAATATGGTGAAGATTATGAAGAATCTATGAAAAAAGAAAGAGATCAATTAAAACGATGGATTTAACATTTAAACAAAAACAACATGCTTAAGGAGGAAGTTAATATGAATAAATTAAAAAGCGGATTACTATTATCCCTTGTATCTCTTGCACTTGTAGGTTGCGGGAGTGAAGAAAGCAGCACAAATAGCGGAAGTGAAGCGGGAATTGAAGGAGATTTATCCTTTTATACATCTCAACCAGATGAAGATGCTCAAAAATTAGTTGATGCATTCACTGAGAAATATCCAGATGTAAAGGTACAAACATATCGTTCTGGAACAGAAGAGGTCATTAGTAAAATTAAAGCTGAACAGAAAGCGGGAGATGTTCAAGCAGATGTGTTGCTTGTTGCAGATTCTGTTACCTTTGAGGATTTGAAGGAAGAGGATTTATTACTTGAATATAAGTCAGAGGAGCTAAGTGAGATCCCTTCAAATTTAGTTGATCCAGATGGCATGTATGCAGGGACAAAAGTAATGGCTACAGCATTAGTCGCGAATACGTCGAATGTGACCGAAATGCCTGACTCATGGAATGTATTAACGGATGAGAGCTCAAAAGGTAAAACGATCATGCCAAGTCCGTTTTATTCAGGTGCTGCAGCCTACAATTTGGGTGTATTCACACGAAATGAAGCGTTTGGATGGGATTATTTTAAGAGCTTAAAGGAAAATGACATGACCGTGACAAAAGGAAACGGGGCAGTACTTCAGGCTGTTGCCGATGGTGAAAAATCATATGGGATGGTTGTGGACTTTATTGTGGCACGTGCAAAAGCAGAAGGTTCCCCAGTTGAACTGATCTATCCAAAAGAAGGGGTGCCAGTAATAACTGAACCAATCGGGATTATGAAGGATGCTGAAAATGAAGAAGCAGCAAAAGCATTTGTTGATTTTGTTTTATCAGAGGAAGGCCAACAATTAGCGGCCGACCTAGGATACACACCAATCCGTAAAGGTATTGAAGCTCCAGAAGGCTTACAAACAATTGAGGAAATGAACGTAATAGACGCAGATATTAGTGAGTTATATCAAGCCAGAGAAGATGATAAAAAGGAATTTGAAACAATTTTTGGTCAATAAAATGAATGAGGCTGCTCAAATTCTTTGTTTGAGTAGCCTTATTTTCAATATCATCTAAGGAGAGAAATCACTAATGTGGCAAAGCGTTGCTAGTCGGATTCAGAACCAAAATAAATGGTGGTTTTTAATTGGTGTTTTATTCGTTTTTATCTTTTTTGTTCTGCCTATATTTAGGCTATTCTTTTTAAGTTTTTCTTCTGAAAGTGGTTTAACCTTAGGGAACTATATGTCAGTTCTTCAGGACCGTTCAACATGGAAAACGATTGAAAATACATTATATGTTGTGTTAGGTTCGTCGATAATCGCGATCATCTTAGGGGTTCTCACTGCTTGGGTTGTGGCGTATACAAATATTAGGCAGAAAAAGCTTATTCAATTATTTGTTTTTTTACCTTTTATTATCCCTTCATATATTACGACATTAGCGTGGACTCAGTTTATGAGTAAAAATGGATTTTTCGCAAACTTTCTAAGTCTGCTTCCTGGAACATTAGAACCAATCAATATGTATAGCTTACATGGAATCATTATCGTGATGGGGATATCACATTATCCGCTTGTTTACTTATTAACAGTGGGGGTGCTTAGGAAAATTCCGCGTGACCTTGAGTATGCAGCAAGGGTTTCAGGATCTAGTAAGTGGCAATCGTTTAGACAAATTACATTACCACTTGCGTTGCCTGGAATAGCAAGCGGCGGATTTTTAGCTTTTATTGCGAGCTTAGATAATTTCGGCATACCTGCCTTTCTAGGGATACCGGGAAATATCAGAGTGCTGAGCACGTACATTTATGAACAAATCGTGGGGCTTGGGCCGAATTCCTTTGAAAGAGCAGCAACCTTATCAGTCATTTTAGGGTTCCTTGCATTAATAGGTACCTTTTTTCAGTGGTTACTGTTGAAGAAATCAAAAAATATTGAAACAGCTGTTGAGGATAAAGAGCCGAGATTTCTATTTCATAAGAGAAAGCGTCTAACGGTTGAAATTTTTTTATGGGCTTTTTTGCTAATGACAACAATGATCCCTCTTGTATCAATGCTTTCGGCCTCTTTAATAAAGGCTTATGGTTTACCTTTTGCACCCGAAAATATAAGTTTAAAAAACTATCAATTTGTGTTGCTGGAGAATCAAAAAGCCATTACATCTTTAAAGAACAGTGCAAATTTAGCCATCATCACAACCGTTTTTTGTTTAGTGGCAGGTACAGGAATTGCTTATCTTAGAACAAAGAAGCCTTCGATGATAACAAAAGGGTTAGAAATGGTGATCGGAATTCCTTATGCGTTACCTGGTACTGTTTTAGCATTAGCGATGATCTTTGCGTGGATGGAGCCTATCCCAGGCTGGAATCCAGGTATATATGGTACGATCATGATTCTATTCATCGCTTATGTTACACGTTTTTTAATTTTACAGGTCAGGGGAAGCATTACAGCGTTTATGCAGATTGATCCTTCGATTGAGGAAGCTGCTAGGGTGAGCGGTTCAAATGGTTTTTATAAGTGGAAACAAATCCTGCTGCCTTTGATCATACCCGGAGTCATAAGTGGTGCGTTACTCGTCTTTTTAACAGCACTAACAGAATTAACTGTATCCTCCCTACTATGGTCCAGCGGATCTGAAACGATTGGGCTTGTTATTTTCAATTTTGAACAGGCAGGTTATTCAACCTATTCAACTGCATTTTCAAGTGTAATTGTTCTATTAATCTTGTTAGCCTTTTTTATTTTAACCATTTTGCAAAAGCTGTGGGATAGGAAGGTGTTGCATAATGAGCACACAAATTAAGAAAATAGAAAAAAGCTTTGGATCATTTAAAGCATTGCATCACATTGACTTAGAAATAAAAGAAGGAGAGTTTGTTGCGATTTTAGGTCCGTCAGGCTGTGGGAAAACAACATTGCTAAGATTATTAGCAGGCTTTGATTCACCAACATCAGGTGAGATTTTGATGAAAAATAAAGTTGTAGCTGATGCAAAATCCTTTCTTCCTCCTGAAAAGCGTAACATCGGAATGGTGTTTCAATCCTTTGCTTTGTGGCCGCATATGAATGTGAAGGAACACATTCGCTTTCCATTGAAGCATCATCAATTTTTAAGTGAAGATCTTAAGTCAGGTATTGATAGAAGAGTAGATGAAGTGTTAAAGATGGTAGATTTACATCATCTTTGGGACAGGATGCCGAGTGAACTGTCGGGCGGTCAAAAGCAAAGGGTGGCCCTTGCTCGTGCAATTGCTCCAAAGCCTGCCTTATTATTGATGGACGAACCTTTAAGCAGCTTAGATGCAGAATTACGGATGTCAATGCGAAGGGAAATTCAGGAGCTACACCGTGTAACAAGGGCTTCCATTGTGTATGTTACTCATGATCAAGGTGAAGCCTTGGCAATGGCAGATAAAATTGTTGTCATGAATAAGGGGAAAATTGAACAAGTAGGAACGCCAAAAGAAATTTATAGCTCACCGACCTCAACTTTTGTAGCTTCCTTTGTAGGAAAAGCGAACCTAATAAAAGGGAAATGGGAAGGTACAACATTTTATCCGTTACATCATCCTTCAATTAAATGGGAAGGGGCTGCAGTAACTCCGGAATTAAGGGAGGAGAATATTTATCCAGCACGTCCGGAACAACTTAAGATCTCATTATATGAGGGTGGTGTAAAAGGGATCATCACGAATGTACAATACCAGGGAAAAGAGATTCATTACACCGTTACAATTGAAGGTAAGCAGTGGATCATCCATCAAGATTTCCATAAAACATTTTCCGTCGGTGATCATGTATTTGTTCATTTAAAGCAATCGGAGTATGTTGCGGATAAGGGTGAGGTAAGGAAATTTATTTATGGATAAGTGACATGTGGTAGACAGCATGTACCTGTGTTTCATTCAATAAAAACAAGGCTGACCCCAAATAATGAGTCGGCCTTGTTATGTTTTTTATCCAACTATAACGGACAGTAAAACCCCCACCTCAGAGCATCTGAGTTTACAAAGAGAGGAGGTGGGGGATAACTGCCCGTAAAGGTCCGATTGGTTCAACTAACCATCAGTGGGAAGTGAAGTAACCCCCGCTATGAAAGTATCATTTTATCCTTTACGTTCTTCTGAAGCTTTTCCCCAAGCCTCAACATTCTTTAACCCTTTAATCGAATCTACAGTAAAGGTAGGATTCTTACCAGCTGCACGCTGCTTCGTATAGTCTGATAGGGCAGAAAAGGCAATTTTACCAAGTAACGCAATCGCGATTAAATTGATAATCGCCATAAGTCCCATGAACATGTCGGCTAAGCTCCACACAAAATCAAGGGAAGCTAGGGAACCGAAGGCAACCATAAATACAACGGCGATTCGGTAAATAGTTAGGTAAATCTTATTTTTCTCGATAAATTCAATATTTGATTCACCATAGTAATAGTTTCCAACAATCGAGCTGAATGCAAACAATAGAACGATTACCGCTAAGAAAATAGCTGCCCATGAACCAATTGAAGTAGAAAGTGCTTGCTGTGTTAACACAATTCCGTTTGGTTCTTCTGCAGTATAAAGCCCGGATAATAAGATAATAAATGCGGTTGAGCTGCAAATGATAAGCGTATCAACAAATACACCAAGAGATTGGATAAGACCTTGTTTAACAGGGTGACTAACGTCAGCTGTAGCAGCAGCGTTTGGTGCACTACCCATACCAGCTTCATTTGAAAACAATCCGCGTTTAATCCCGTTCATCATAGCTGCACCTAATGCACCGCCAGCGGCTTCCTTCAATCCAAAGGCGCTTTCAAAGATTAATACGAAAACACTAGGAATTTCTGTAATGTTTATAACCATAATAAATAGAGCAACTAGAATATAGGCTCCTGCCATGATTGGCACGAGAATTTCTGATACTTTTGCAATTCTTTTGATCCCGCCAAAAATAATGATAGCGGTAATGATGGATAAAATAATCGCAATGACTACTTTGTTAATCCCAAATGATGAGTGAAAAGCACTTGTGATCGTATTAGCTTGAACAGAGTTAAAGGCTAATCCGAAGGTAAGTGTGATTAAGACAGCGAATGTTACACCCATCCAGCGGGCATTTAAAGCTTTCTGCATGTAGTATGCAGGGCCGCCGCGGAATGTGTCTCCATCCTTTACCTTGTAAATCTGTGCTAATGTACTTTCAACAAATGCAGATGCTGAACCAATTAGGGCGATTAACCACATCCAGAATACAGCCCCAGGTCCACCGGTTGTGATTGCAATGGCAACACCGGCTAAGTTACCTGTACCAACACGGGAAGCAGTACTAATACAAAATGCTTGGAAGGAGGACACACCCTTTTTATCAGCTCTTGCACCCTCTCCTAATAAACGAATCATTTCACCAAATAAACGAAATTGAACAAACTTTGTACGGAACGTAAAGTATAATCCTAATCCTATTAACATGATAATTAATACATAAGACCACAATAATGTATTCGTCCCACTAATAATACTCTCTATTACTTTCATTCATACACTCCTCAATATTTTATTCATTATTAATTACTATTCTAAGATCCACACTTTTATTATATTAGCATATTGTGGGACGACGGGACAGGCACCTTGACCCATTATTTTTTGGCAATTCAAAAAAAGAGAACCGCAATAAACGATTCTCCTTTCCTTGCTTATCTTATGTTAATTTTTTCCTAACTGCGATGGCAGCATTTGAATGGATTGATTTAACGTATCAAGCTTGCTTTCAATCCTATTTAGCAGATAAAGTGTCACGACAATAGGGAAGCCAACCTCACTGATAACCGATAACCATTGATCCATCTTTTCCACCTCTTTTCATATAGAATAACAAAGAGCTGACAAGAATGACTCCTCGTCAGCCCTCATTAGGTTTAGGCAAGTCCAATATCTGTTACATTACGCTCAACGATTCGCGCCCCCTTCTTAGCTACAAATTCACCACCAGTAGTAAAGAAGATGTTGCTAGCTAAGATGTCATCCATTGCTGCATTAATTGCAGCTGGATCGACAGGTTCGATAGGTGAGTCAACATTGAGTTTGACTGTTTTTCCTTCTGTGTTTAAAAATTGAAGTTCTAATGTTTTGGCCATGATGTCACCTCCTTTCTTTCATGTACTCTCTTGCTTTCACGATTAAAGGATAATTTGGTTAGAGTCGTTACGCTCGATGACTGAAAGTGTTTCAGTTTGTAAGCTAGCGATCGCTTGAGCGACTTGAAGCAGCTCATCAGGTGTTGCTGTTGTTTTCACATTGTTGTAGTTTTTACGCTTTAAAATGGCTTTTCCATTCTCATCCACACCCATGTCGAAGACTAAGCTTAATTGAGAATCAAGAATGACTTGAGTTGCCATGCTGATCACCTCCTTTCGCCCTTTATATATAAAAAAAGGCTAGGAGAGTAGCGTGAAATTTAAAAATTTTTTTCGGTGGGACGAGGGGACAGGTTTATTGTCCCAAAAGGATAGGGGAACAATGAGAACCAGCCATTGCCCCACCCCCTCATTGATAAAAAAATGACTCCGGTTCAATTACCGAAGTCATCTGTTGGCAGGATATGTTTCTTTATTTTATTAGACTGTCTATTTTAAGGTATCGTTCACTGACACTCAGTTCCAGCTATTATTCAAAACCTTGAGGTGAGCTGGGACAACGAACCTGTCCCTCCGTCCCTATTTTTCTTCGACGATGTTTGCGGAGATCCAGCCGATTTTGCCTGTTTTTGTTTCGACTTTTAGCCATGTGATGCCTCGGTCGTCTGTGGTTTGCTCGTCTAAGTATGTGGCCGTTTCGTTTGCACCTAGTTCTGCGACGATTTTTCCGTTTAGTGATGGAGTGGCGCGGATGTTTCCGCCGCTTTTGTATTGTTCGGCTAATGTGTATTCCTTTGAGTTCACCCTTGCTAGAAATGTTCCTTGATATCCCTTAATATCAAAGCCTAATTCATGTTTAACCTTTTCTTCTGTCATCCACTTGTCAAAGCGGTCCCATGTTTTAGAGTAGGAGCTTGTTGGATTATTCATGATGGCAAGTGGTAGAAGAATGGCAAGGGTAAAACCAATGACACGGAATGTTCTTTTCCATTTTGCTTTGTAACGTGTACGCTTTTTAGGGAGCTTTTGTAATTTGCTAAATGCTTTTAGAAGCAAGGCAAAAAGCTCTTCGATTCCTTCAAGCCAGGCAGGAATATGATAGTTGCCTTCATTTCTTCTCTTGGTCAAAAACTTATGAAACAAAACCATGACCGGATAGGACAGGTAATGAACAGCTTTAGAAAAGAGAATACTGCCCCATTCAATAAGCTTTGGTGTTATCAGAAAGAGGACAGGTCGCATTAGAATGACCACGATAAACGTAAAAATAGCAATTCTAAGCCAAATGGGCAGCAGGGCAAGTGGTACCCATAGCCAGAATAGTTGCTGAATAATGGTTTCCACTTAAGTTACTCTCCTTTAGTTGATTGATATAGATCCCTCAAATCATTAAGGGGATCCTCTTCAGTCCGTCTAGTTGAGTGAGTCGTTTGTTTGCCGGCAAATTGTTCATATGGGAAGTAGGCTTTGATTTTTTCAATTTGTTGAGCTACTTCAAATTTGTCGACAGAAGGGTCAATCATTAGCCTTTTCACCTGGTGCTGTACTTCAAGTCTAAACGCTTCTTCATTTTTAATCCGGGCTTGAACAACTTCTAATGCAGGCTTATGATCCTCAGCAATGAAGAGTGCGTTTAGGAGATTTCCTTTTTCGATTTCCTTCTGGATTTCCCCAGCAACAAAGCGGGCTTCACGCATTTTGATTTCTTTTTCATGAATTCTTAGCTCACTATCTTGATCTTGCTTCCAATGCATTTTGTCATGCTCCTGATCATTTCTGCTTTGCTTCACAAGGACATTGATATCTGAAATGACGATCCCCACTTGCTTTAACCCGGCAACCATAGAAGAGTGCTCATGAAGATCTTCAATATGCTTTTTCACTCGCTTGGCATCTGAGATTGGATAATCAGATGTAATTTCCTCAAGCCAATACGGTAGCTTCTTTTTAATAAAAGTCACAATTTCACCTGCACCTTGTTGAACTAAGGAAATCGGATCAACTACTTTGTAGTCAATCGATAGATCAATTAAAAAGTCGCGGCCTCTATCTAGTGAAGGGTACTCAGCCTCATTTTGAAAGCTTTGAGTTGCCATGTTCACGATGTAAACCTTTGTGTATTTTCCAGCACGAAGATCACTTCGGCTCAAGCGATCGCCATTTTTTACAACCTGAAAATTGTTTTGTTCATTTGTATAAACAAATGCTTGGTTAATAGATGAAGCTGGCGGTTTTTCAAAAAAGCTAAATTTGACAGGTTGAACGTCAATGAGATTCATTTTGGTATCCTCCCTTTATGTTCCATCATTTTTTCGTATCGTTCAGCATAGTGCTGTTTGTTGTTTGGGAACTGACTCACGATCATCTTTTACTCTAACTATCTAGTAGAGTACTGCAATCAAATTCGTTGATCATCCTCCTATGAAATGCTGAAGAAATGTTTGTCCATTTCAAACACCTGTTAAAAGATGGCTATGTTTGGGAAACATAAGCACTGCAATTTTCAATAAGCTTCTGTGGATAGAGCTTCATATATAAAGGTACGTTTACATTATAATCATTGGGTATGGAAAAAATGACTCCCTTTGATTGATCCTATTCTTGAAGGAAGAAACCAACCCTCTATTCAATATACCATACTAACATTGTCAACCTTTTCTACTAAAATAGTATACAAAAAAAGGGTCTGTCTTCCTAGAGTAGTTCTATATTTTGACATATATCTTCATGTATAATGGGAGATAATAAAAACACACTTATGATTTTGTCTAAATTTGTTCAAATGTGTCTGTTTTAAAGGTAGGTGGGTCTATATGTTTTTATTGAAATCAAAGTGGTCGCTGATAAGCTTAGTTGTGTTAATAGAGATTTTAGCGCAAATTGGATATATTTTCTTTCCTATTAAACATATGGCGTTATCTATCTTACATATCACTGTTAGTATCGTTACATTTGTCCTCATTTTAATTCTTATTTTTGTGATGAATAAAACAACGAAAGAGCTTAGTCATAGTAATAGTCGATTAAATAATATTTTTGATTCATTAGATGTCGCGATTTGGTCACATGATATGAAATCAAATAATTTATTAATTACACCTGGAATCGAAAAGCTGTATGGGTATTCTTTGGATGATTTTTATCAGGACCATCTTTTATGGAGAAAGGTGATCCTTCCGGAGGATCAGAAGGTTATTGATCATCGGTTAGAGCAATTAAACAAAAAGAAGCCTGTTACAAGTTTTTATCGAATAGTTCGGCCGGATGGAGAGGTCCGTTGGATTCGTGATAGAGGTATTCCAACCTATGATGAAAAAGGAAATTTTGTTTATTTTACAAGTGTTTTATTTGATGTAACAGAGCAGAAGGAGCGAGAGGAACGCTATCGCGGGTTAGTGGAGATGTCTTCTGATATTATTGCTGTTACTAGGGATTGGAAGTTTGTGTTTGTCAATAAAGCGGGCAGCGAGCTTTTTAATACTTCTGATATTATCGGCCGCCATGTATTTGAATTTGTCTCTCCTGAAAGTGTGAACAGGATAAAGGATATTGTCCAAGAGATGGATGATAAAGATATTGAAAAAAATCATTTCGAATGTCAGCTAGCACTGCCAAATGATGGTATCGTTGATGCGGAAGTGTCACTCATGAAGATTTTATATGAAGGAAGAGCCGCAAAGCTTGTTGTTGGCCGGGATATTACAGAGCGAAAAAAGGCTGAGCAAATCATTCATAAAATGGCTTACTATGACTCGGTCACAAACCTTCCAAATCGGAATATGTTTAAGGAACATCTAAATAATAGCTTAGCAAAAAATGAACCAAATCAAGAGCTTGCGATCTTATTTTTAGATTTGGACCGGTTTAAGGTGATAAATGATACAAAAGGGCATTCAACCGGAGATCTTCTATTAAAGGATGTTGCGGATCGATTAAGAAGTGTCGTCAAAAGTGATGGCCTTGTTTCACGACAAGGGGGAGATGAATTTTTGATTCTCCTTGAAGGAAAGAAAAAGGAAGAGATTGAAACGATTGCCCAGCAGATAATTGATGTTTTTTCTTGTCCATTTTTTATTGGTTGTGAAGAGGTATTTGTCACAACAAGCATTGGCATTAGCCTTTATCCATATGATGGGGAAGATCAGGAAACATTGATTAAGAATGCGGATACTGCCATGTATCTGGCGAAAGAGCGTGGGAAAAATAATTTTCAGTATTATAATGCAAGCCTTAACACCCAATCAACAAGAAAAATGGAGTTGGAGGTTGGATTAAGAAAAGCACTTGAAACGAATCAGTTTAGGATGGTATACCAGCCGCAGTATGAATTAGAAACAGGTAAGATCATTGGTGTGGAAGGATTGATTCGTTGGGAGCACCCAAAGCTTGGCCCAATTTCTCCTATTGAATTTATTCCACTTGCAGAAGAAACAGGACTTATTGTTCAAATCGGAAAGTGGATATTACGACAAGTATGCCACGATCATACTAAATGGAAACAAAACGGAATTAGGCCTATAAAGATGGCAGTCAATATATCCGTACGACAAATGCAGGATCAGGGATTTGTGAAAAGTGTGAAGCAAGTGCTTGACGAATATCAAGTGAATCCGGAAATGATTGAGCTTGAGATTACAGAAAGCATTATGCAAAATATTAATCATTCAATTGTTACATTAAATGATATAAAGAAGCTAGGTGTAAAAATAGCGATTGATGATTTTGGTAAAGGATATTCTTCACTTAGCTATTTAAAGCATCTTCCCATTGATAAAATCAAGGTTGATAAATCCTTTGTGGATGATATTGTGGATCCAAATCACAATGGCTTAATTGCAAAAGCCATTATTGATATTGGACATATTATGAAATTTACTGTTATTGCTGAAGGAATTGAAGAAGAGACACAGGTTGCTTTTCTTTTGAAAAATAACTGTAAATTAGGGCAAGGCTATTATTTTAGTAAGCCTCTGCCTGAGGAGGATGTACGAAGGTTGTTAAGGTAATCCCCCTTGTAAAGTGAGCTACAAGGGGGTTAATGAATCAGTGAATTTGGATGATTTTTATCAACAATGGCTTTATTTATTTTATAAATAAACGTTTGTTTAAGTCATTCAAGGTGCTTGCACTCTTCTAATTTACACCTTATGAAAATACTCCGCACTTTCAATCATTAGCCGACAATCAAGATAATGGCTTTCACTCAAATCAATTTCAAAAATGAAGTCAGTATCTCCAATAAATGGCTTCACCATCTTCCAGTTGATGTTTCCTTTTCCAAGCGGCAATGAATCATGTTCAATTCCGAGTGAGTCAACAAGGTGGAAGTAGTGGGCGTGGGAAGCGAATGTTTCCAGATGTTGCTCTAACGCTCTATTATTTCCCTTTAACGCAATAAATGAATGACTGATGTCAATATTTAAAGGCAAATGAAGCGGTTGGACAATTTCAGTAAGCAGGTGTGGGTTTTGAGCTGAAAATATTCCGTGTGTTGTATCCTCCCATAGAAAGGATCGATCACATATATGTAAAATTTCTTCAATACGCCTTCTCATTTCATATCGATTTGCTTTGTCCATAAATGTAGACTCAGAATCTGAGTAATGGCAATGGATGATACATTTAATATGTTCCTCCCGGCAAATAAACGCTAGTAGCTCACAAGACCAATCATAAAACTGCCGCATCTCAGGGCTGGAGCTAATGATATCTAAATAGCGTCCATGGTGTTTCATTGGATGATGAAGATAGACGCGAATCCCCATAGCTTTTAATAGCCGAATATAACTGACCATTTCATTTGGGTTCTGCAGATTTTTCTCTGTTAAATGCAGCTCAATAATATCTGGGTGATAGGTTATGCGATCTTGAATTTGCTCCTGATCAATAGCCGCTTTTAGCCGAATGTGCTGAATACTCCTCATCTCCTTTGCGGGACGCGGGGACAGGTTCATTGTCCCAAATAGAATGGGACAATGAACCTGTCCCCCTGACCCACGAATGTCTCTGTTTTAAATGTATTCATTATTAACTTCTCTTATTAATGAAAGACTCCTTTTTATAAGGTTGTTATTTTTATATAGGTGAAATGTTGTCGATGAAGGCGAAGCTTTTTGTTTTGTTAGATTTTTAGAATAAGGGATTTGTGGTTGGAATATGATGTTAGTATTTTGGCGAGAGGAGCAGTTTGATAGGATTTCGATGGTGAGGTGCTCTCATGACAGTAAAGAAGACAATTTCTCAATTGATTAAGAAGCGTAAAATTTGGGGTTATAGTACTGCTGTAGCAATAATGCCTTATCTGTTCATCAAAATAGCCTGGACTTTCGGACTCTTTATGCCGACCGAACAAATGGGAGATCCAAGTTGGCGTACTGCAAACGCCATCACAATCGTTCTCGCCGCGGTTGGTATTTCGGTAGCTTTTGCGTTCAGCATGCGGTGGGGAGAGAAGCTACCTGCCTGGTTGGTTGCCTTTCCCGTCTGGGTAGGCACTGGTTTACTTATTCCTATGTTGTTGTTGGCGCCGGTGCTTGGTCCTGCTGCTATCATACGTGATCAGCAGGCAGGGGCTGCCGATGTTTGGATATATGAGCAAATTTTCGTAATAGTTTCACTGATTGGGGTCGGGATCTGTCTACCTTTCACTTTAGCAGGATACACTAAGATCCGTTGGCCAGAGGTATTTACTGGTCCAATCGATATCGAATTACTTCCAGAAAACAGCCAGAAACTGCAAATCACCTTAGCTAGACTTGTCTCAGCTGGCTGTATCCTTCTTGGATTTATTAAGGTTTTCTGGGCGGCTGGTGGAACGATTGGCATCAACCCAGCTATGTTGGATAACCGAGATTTATGGTGGCACCTTTTGTCGTTGAGTACCGGTGTGTGGGCCTTTGTAGGGTCTTGGGGTTTATGGGTATTGACCACCCGTCGCGGGTCGAAGAGCTTTTTCCCACCTATGGCCGCAGCATGGATCTCGTCGGGAATGCTGTTCTCTTATAACCTCTTCAATCGCTTATCTGCCACTCGTCCCGATACACAACCTGCACTGGAGTACCCGCTTGCACATGAACTGACCACGGAGTTAGGTAGCGTCTTGGGAGTTTTGATGGGAATGGTCATCCTGATGGTGCTGCACGATCGGCGCAGAGCAATGAGAAGCGCTGAGTGAAATCAAGATCTAAAATAATATTAAGTAAAAGAACTTTGTAACTACCGTTTGGGAGCCTAGACAGTTTCGCTCATATCAGGAGGCTCACCGCACGCCCCATTTAAGATGAGCATCTCTGGAGAAGGAATCATTCATACCCTATCCAAATTCAAAATCAACAAATTGTACAAAAAAACCCTTGAAGGAAATGACCTCCAAGGGTTAATTTTGTTTAAACATACTTATCATATAACCAATGATAGTACCAATAGCAGCAGGAACTAACCAACCAATCCCAATATTAAATAGCGGGATAAAGTCTAAATTCAAGCCATTCACATTTACACCAGCCGCCTTTAATCCATCAATGATACTGAAAACAGCTGTAATACCTAAACTAATAACATAAACAATCGATTTTGTCGGTAACACATAGTTTAAAAACGATAAAAAAATTAAGACAATGGCTAAAGGATATATAGCAATTAATAATGGAACAGACACAGAAATGAGCTGTGTTAACCCAAAGTTTGCTACACACGCACTAAAAATTGACAAAATAAGAATCACTTTTTTATATGATAAACGTGGAAATGCTTTTGAAAGGTAATTTCCACAAGCAGATACTAAGCCAACACTTGTTGTTAAACAAGCAAACGTGATCGCGAGTCCCAGCACTGTTTTTCCAAGTGAACCGAATAAAACGCTCGCTGTTGACGAAAGAATTGCGCCGCCGTTGTCTAAGTATCCTGTCGTTGAAACACTTGTTGCACCGATAAACGCTAATGACACATACACAAAAACAAGCCCTGTGCTTGCAATAAGCCCTGCTTTTATACAAACCTTCGTAATCGCCAAGCGGTCTTTTATTCCTTGTTCTTTTATCGCAGAGATCACAACAATCCCAAATACCAGAGCACTTAACGTATCCATTGTTAAATAGCCCTCTAAAAATCCTTTGAAAAAGGCTCCTTCAACATAAGCTCCTTGTGGCTCTTGGAGGCTGCCCATTGGTGTGAGCAATGCTTTTCCTGTTAATAATACAAGGATAATAAGCAATGCAGGTGTCAGCATTTTTCCTATGCGATCCACAAGCTTACTAGGATTGAGCGAAAGCCAGAATGTAACCGTAAAGAAAATAATTGTATAAATAAGAAGAGGAATCTTCTGTCCGACGAACTCACTTGGTAGAAACGGAGTTACACCAATTTCAAATGCAACGGTCGCTGTTCTTGGAATTCCAAAAAATGGACCAATTGTTAAATACAAAATAATCGGAAAAATCAGACCAAATGTTGGATGAACTTTGTTTCCAATTGTTTGTATGTCACTTCCAGATAAAGCAATAGCCACAATGCCTAGAAAAGGAAGCCCCACACCTGTAATTAAAAAACCTAAAGTAGCTAACCAAATATGTTCACCAGCCTGCTGCCCCATTGCTGGTGGGAAAATCATATTTCCAGCACCTAAAAAGAGCGCAAACAGCATTAAACCGATAACAAGTGTTTGCTTACCGGATTGATTTTTTATCATAATTTCCTCCTGAAAAACTATAGTAATAAAATTCCCTAAAATTCGACACAAAGGATAGTTTAGCACAAATTATAAGAATTTTATAGAAAAAAATAAATTTTATAATAACTTCCAGTTAATAATACTTATATTAGAATAATCATAATTGTTTTAATACTCTATCTATTTTTGATAGACTAGATTTTATTGCGTCTCCTTGTTATAATTCAGCCTATTATATTGAAGGAGCTTGGTAACCATGCTAAAGAAAAATGAACTTATTTTTATTAGTTTTATGCTTTTTTCGATGTTTTTTGGTGCAGGAAACCTTATCTTTCCAGCATTTTTAGGAAGATCTGCAGGAGAAGATGTTTGGCTTTCTCTAGCAGGCTTTATTACGACAGCTGTTGGTCTGCCAATTCTTGGTGTTTTAGCTGTTGCCAAGGCTGGTAGTTTTCATACACTCGCAAACCGCGTTCATCCATTTTTTGCTTTTTTATTTCCATTATTAATCTATGTATCCATTGGACCCGGTTTAGCGATACCGAGAGCAGGATCGATTGCATATGAAATGGGGATGAAGCCGTTTCTGCCTGAAACAATGATGAATCAGCCAGTCATGTTAGGTGTTTATACGGTGGTCTTTTTCTCTCTAACATTATGGCTAAGCTTACAACCATCTAAACTTGTCGATCGTTTTGGAAAGCTATTAACACCGCTATTGTTAATCATGATCGCCTTAATCTTTGTAAAAAGCCTCATTACGCCAATGGGTGCCTTTACAGAAGCAACAGGTGCCTATCAAAATAATTCGTTTTTCCAAGGATTTATGGATGGTTATTTAACAATGGATGCATTAGCTGCCCTAGTGTTTGGAATTGTTGTGGCAAATACGATTCGAGCAAAAGGTGTCAAAGATACAAAGCTTGTCTCTAAATATATGGGCTTTGCTGGTCTTGGTGCCGGAATTTTGCTTGCCTCCATCTATACAATTTTAGGGTTCTTAGGTGCGTCAAGTGCTGCACTTGGTGAAGCTGAAAATGGTGCTCAAGGATTAACAATTGTCATGAATCAATTATTTGGCGGCATTGGAATTGTTTTACTTGGTCTGTTATTCACATTGGCTTGCTTATGTGTTTGTATCGGTCTTATTATTTCATGCAGCCAATATTTTACCAATCTATTTCCTAAGCTTTCGTATAAAAAGTGGGCTGTCATTCTTGCTTTGCTTAGCTTACTAGTTGCAAACTTAGGGTTAAACCAAATTTTATCAATTTCAGTTCCGATTTTAGGGGCTATATATCCTATTGCTGTTGTGTTGATTTTACTTGGACTTGCAGGGAACCGTGTGAGTCATTCAGTGTATTTGGTTGCAACGATTTTTACAGCTGTTTTTAGTATCACTGAAACAATGAATACTACGTTTTTAAATGGCATGTTAAATGATATATTAGGGACTATTCCTCTTTATGAACAAGGTGTAGGCTGGATTTTACCAGCGATTGTGGGAGTGATCATTGGTGCTTTTATCAAAAAAACATCAAATCAACCTGATCATCAAGAGGTTGCTGCGTAGGAAGAGTTGCGAGTTCGCACTCTTCTTTTTTTTTGCTTAAAACTTGTTCTCGCAATATGAAAGAAAATCGACCGAAACACAAGAGCAGGTGCTTCACACTAGCTTAACCATCCCCACCAAAGATTCGTTTTCAAAAACAAAAGGGACTCGTCCTCAAGTATCGGGGACAGTCCCTAAATAGAAACTTACTTTACTTTTTGTTCTTCAACATACTCGATTAATTGTTCTTCGGCATCCTTTGCTACCTTGACAACGGCCTTTGAAATGGCAGAAGCTTTTTCTTCTTTGACAAGCCATTTCGCTAATGCTTTCATGGTACTAATAAAATCTCTTACAACCGTTTTACTTAACGGATCATATAGGGAAGGAAGATCTTTTAAGCAGACTTGCTTCCAAAAGTCTTCATTGCATGCATCCCAGCTATCAACAGAATGTCCTTCTAAAATTTCTCTTAGATCAAATAAGCAATTGCGATATTTTCTCAAAGTTAGATCTGATTTTCCATCTGTTTTTTCCTTAAAGAATGTAACAAGATCTTCTGAATAAAAGTTATTTACCGTTGCTGGTGTAAAGCCTAGTAATTCATAGACTGGTATATCCTCTTCTTTTACAACAGATTTCCCTGAAGCAGATGGTGTGATTTCGTTAATTGCTGTTTCACGCTCGGCTCCACCTGTAACAAATGGAGAAAGAGGGAAACCGAGTTCTTTTCGAACACTGTTGAAATCCGCTGTGATCTCGACTTGTCCATATTCACGTTGTGCTTGCGTATATAAATTATATTCTCTTTGTTGTAAATACGCTTCAACCTTTTCTGTTTGCCCTTCACTAATCAGCTCACGTACAGATTTATCACCTAGATGTGGAAGAGGTAAATCCAAATCTAAGCGAACATCATGGTTTGCGTAAATTAACATATATTGTGGAGCATCCTCTGGCAGGGAAGCAACCGTGTTTTTCATCACGATATTTGTTGGAACTTCTAGTGATTTCTGGTGCTGCTCCTGCAATGTGATGACATCCGGCTTAAATATGTTTTGGAATTCCGCTATTGTATCCTCTTCTAAGGTAACATATGTTAAAGTATCATTCTCAATCGTAAGAGTACCAATTACATTTCCAATATGAATGGGTTCTGACAGATAGCTGTCAGTATATTGATACCAAGTATTCACCCAATTGCTTACTTTTAGCTGATTCTCCCATTTATCGATTAAAAATTGAGGTTCAGATTGAAGCAATTCGTAAAGTGCCTGTTGATTGACAATCTGATATTTTTGGATAAATTGTGTGATTTCACTTGTTTCCTCGTTTTCACGAACTCTACCTGTATTGAATGCTGCTAACACTTCAGGATAATAGTCTGTCATAATCTCTTCAGGAGCAAGGTTTTTCTCCTTTTGAAGATCTTTTACATAATCCATCGCGATGTCGATATTCTCTGGACCAGCAAACAATCGCACCCCATTAAAATAGTATAATGTGTCAAATGGTTCGATAAGACCGAAAGTACCGTTCCATGGTGCGACAAGATCTTGAATATTTTCTTTCATATTTGCTAGTGGGAAATGCTCATTTGTAAACATATCCTTAAAAATAATGCTGTTTTCTCGATGGTCAACAGCTTGAACAAGCTTTGGAGTCAGAGACTGCCATGTTTGAGCCATTTCATGTTCATCCTGCGGGAGGCGTTTTCCTTGTTCTAAGATGAACCATTCAATTCCGCGCAATCCATTTTCATAGCGATGGAAAAAAATAAGCCAGAATTCAAAAAATGGCTGATCATTTTTGCTGGATAATGAGTGTTTGGTTCTTCGTTTAAACTCACTATGTAATTTGTATTGCTGACTGACGGACATCTTTTTAAATATAAAGTCTTTTACCTTTAAAGTAAGCCCGTGCTTTTGCTGGTAAAATCGTTCTTCTTTTACTTCGTGAAGCTGAATGACACTGGATTTGTTCATACAGCACTTTTTATATTTTTTCCCGCTTCCACATATACACGGGTCATTTCGTCTTGGTTCCACTTTCATCACCTATCATTCTTTTCTAAACGTTTAAGGAATATAAATTTTGTACTTAGTATTTGTGTCTAGCTCCAGCGCCTAGCCCCTCGAGGTCATAAGCCAATTTGTAATTGAAGGCAAAGAATGCCTTTTATTCCAAATCGTCTTATGCTTGTCGGGGCTAATCAAGGCGCTTGCGCTTTTCTAATCCTTTATATATATTAAACTAAGTTTTTATATTGAGCAAAGTATACAAAATTAGATTTTAGTCAAAAGCTGAGGTATGTTCAAGTCATAAGATGAAAACTTTATAATAATTGAAACTTTATACGTAAATTGTTCGTACTAATAAGTAGGAAGTGAAAGTTACCTATAGGAGACGATGTTGATGAAGCAAGTTGTCCATTTTTTTATTCAGTCAACAGCTGCAACCATGTCAACCGGAACGATTTGGTTGATTAGCTTTTTCCCATTAGATCAGACGTTTTTATTGTCAAGCGCATATGCCCTTGGCGGGGGAACTGCCGTATTTTTTTCAACAAAAGCTTTAACACATCGGCATTTTTTAAAGCAAAATCAGCTGTCGAGAAAAGAGTATGCGTATATTAAACGTCATTTAAAGGAAGCAGATCAAAAAATAAAACGTCTACGTAAGGCGCTTTTTAGCATACGTACAGTTTCAACGATTAAGCAAAATATTGAGATATACCGAGTAGTCAATCGGATTTACTCGATTACCAAGAAAGAGCCTAAGCGTTTTTATTTAGCTGAATCGTTTTATTATTCACATTTAGATTCACTTGTTGAGTTAAGTGAAAAATACGCGTTTTTAGCAGGACAGCCGTCGAAAACAAGGGAGCTGTCACAATCATTAACTGAAACACGCCGAACGATTTCACAGCTTTCGGATTCACTCGAACAGGATTTGCATGATGTATTATCGAAGGATATTTCTCAGTTGAATTTTGAATTGGATGTTGCAAAGCTTACGATTGATAAGTCGGTGAAAAAATAGTCTATTTTCACAAACTTTGTTGTTTATAAGAAGTATATGAGTGGTAGATTTCCGCTACAGGATGCTTGGCTTTCCGTGGGGCGTGCGGTGAGCCTCCTCGGCGCAAGCGCCTTCTATTCTAAATCGTCTTACGCTTGTCGGGGCTGACCAAGGCGCTTTCGCATTTCTACCAGGAGTCTCGCACCTTTCGCTCCAATCAACCTAAATAGTTTTTGTTCAAAGAAGCTATTAAAAACAACAATTTATTAAAAAAGAACTAAAAATAAAAGGAGGTCTATAAGTGAACAATCCAAAAAACGAACTAGATGAACTGCTTTCAAATCCGTTTGGGGAGGAGGAGCTTGTTGTAAATAAAGAAGCAGATCCAGGAAAGCCTGTTAAGCTGCTTGATGTATTGCCAGAGGAAAACCGTCAAAAGGCGATTCAGCTTGCAGAGCAAATTGATCCGAAAAACCAGCAAGCTGTTGCCCTGTACGGAACACAAGCACAATCAAAACTATTGAACTTTTCACACTCAATGCTAGATCATGTGCAAAAAAAGGATACAGGTGAAATTGGACAAATCATCGGGGATTTAATGAAGAAGCTCGAGCAGGTAAATCCTGATGCATTAAAGCCTGAAAAGCGTGGACTTCTTTCAAAGATGTTCGGGAAAATCTCGAACTCTGTTCAGGAAGTTTTAACGAAATATCAAAAAACCGGCGCTCAAATCGACCGTATTAGCGTAAAGCTCGATCATTCGAAAACAGGATTACTTCAAGATATCCAGGTTCTTGAGCAGCTTTACGAGCAAAACAAAGAATACTTTCATGCGTTAAATATTTATATTGCTGCTGGCGAGCTTAAGCTTGAAGAATTACAAACCAAAACGATTCCCGAGCTAAAGAAAAAGGCTGAACTTACACAGGATCAAATGGCATTTCAGGAGGTCAATGACCTTATGCAATTTGCCGATCGATTGGAAAAGCGGACACATGACCTTGTCTTAAGCAGACAAATCACGATGCAAAGTGCCCCGCAAATTCGCTTAATTCAAAGTGCCAACCAAGCATTAGTTGAAAAAATACAGTCCTCTATTACGACCGCGATTCCATTGTGGAAAAATCAAGTGGCAATCGCACTTACATTACTTCGTCAAAAAGATGCCGTAGAGGCACAAAAGCTCGTATCGAAAACGACAAATGATTTATTATTGAAAAATGCAGAGATGCTAAAGGTAAACACAGTAGAAACAGCGAAGGAAAATGAACGAGGGCTTGTAGATGTGGATACATTGAAAAAGGTTCAAGATCATTTAATTTCAACTCTAGAGGAAACATTGCGGATCCAAGCAGAAGGCCGTGCCAAACGACTTCAAGCTGAACAGGACTTAGCAATGATGGAAACAGACTTAAAGAAGAAGTTAGCTGGGATGTAAGGGAGTGGGACAAGGGGACAGGTCCCTTGTCCCACTCTGTTTATTGACTAACAACTGACATAGCCTTTTTCAGTATTTCTGACTTCATATCTTCTTTTTGTTGCTCATATTCCAATTTGAATTCTTGAGCTTCATCCTCTGAATAGCCATTTTGAACAAGCTCTGTGAGAAGCTCCTTATATAAAACTTGAAAACTCTCCTCTGTTTGCTGCTCTATTTTTTTCCCTTCAGACGAATAGCTCTGGTAGAGTGTTCTTATTGAATCATCATGACTTTCCTCGCTCAGGTAGACTTGGAAATCATGGATGGCGTTCTCAACCAATGAGTCAATCTGTTTGGTTGTTTTTGCTTGCAGTCCCTCAAATTTCTTTTTATATTTTCCTTTTATCTCATCTAGTGAATTACTTTGCTTCGTTACTGCAACATGTTCAACCTGTGTTTGACGAAAAACCGATTTATTCGGCTCAGATAATTCTTTTGAAATGTCTCTTTGAGGACTGTGAATCGTAACAGGCTTTTCCGCACCAGTGAAAGCATATTTACTAGCTAAAAATAAAATAAACAACAGAATAAAAGCAAAGATCGTGATTCTTCTTAAATCCATGGTAATTCCTCCTCTCATGATTAGTTTTGTCAATTTTTTGAGGTTGTAATCAATGATGAGGGGCTTTTGCATATGGTTTGCAAAAAAGTGGCCGGTATTTGCAAAATTGTCCTCTAGTTTGCAAAAATATTTGAAAGTTTGCTAGAGAACTTCAAATAGTCGCAATAAAGTGGACCGAACTTACAAAAAAGAGGGAAACGCGGATCTTGAAAAAAAAAGCAACAGCAAGGCTGTTACTTCTTACACATCCAAATCGTCTTTTTTCTTTTTGCCGTTTTTGAACACCATTTTTATAAGGATAAAAAACACCATAATTCCAACGTACACAAGGAATAGGGCAATATATCCCCATAACCCAATAATAGCATCAATAAATTCCATATTTCCTCTGCTTGTAATCGCTTGTTGAATTTCAATGGCGAAAACGAGTACGAACATAAATGTTAATGTATATAAAAAGGCAATCAAATGAAGGCCGAATGGAAACTTAGCTAGCCATTTTGAGATCATATAGACTGCTGCGAAGGTCGCCATCCCGATCACACCCATAATCCAAAAATGCATATCTTTATCAGTCATTTGTAAGCCTAAAATGTCATTGATGATCACGATTAAGATATCGTGCAAATTGTTTACGATCTCAACAAGAAATAAAATTCCTTCTTTCATTTCATCACTCATTTCTCCGTAGGAATTATGAACTTATATTATACCAGTTTTTGTATACTATCAGAACGCATAAAAATTTTATGGAAGATAGTATAAGCAAAACTTGGCTTTTCCCGGCGCTGGAGCTGGATGCCGCGAGTTTATCCATAGTACAAGAATTTTCTAATTTCCTAGACAATTAGAAAAACTTGGCTTCTCGCCAATTCTAAGCCTCTCGAGGTCATAAGTCACAAATGAATTGAAGAAAAAGAACGTCTTCTATTCATTTGTAACTTATTTGCCCTAGACTGTTCAAGGCGCTTGCGCTTTTGTTCCAATAGGTAAGAAGAATATCTGTCCAACTCGTTACATACGCTGTATTAGTCAGACAGCGAGGTGTGGCAATTGAGAAGACGTTCAAAAAATTCAATTCCATTTATAATTGCAATCATCATTGTGATCGTGTTGCTTATAGTATCAGTTCGGTTAATATCAGGTTTTGGCAAAAGTGAACCAGAGGATGTTGTCTCAAGCTTCTATCATGATGAGCAGGAGGGTGACTTTGGCAGCGCGTGGGAACTGTTTCACCCTGTCATGCAGGAGCATTTTTCAAAAAATGCCTATGTAACAGAGCGCTCCCATATCTATATGAGCCACTATGGAGTATCAACATTTCAGTATAAGATTTTAGACGAAGAAGAGGTTCAAAACTGGAAAATGGCCAAAGATCAAGAAGCATTCCAAACGGCCTACCGGTTCACAATCGAACTAAAATTTAAGAGCAAATTTGGCACGTTCACAGTCTTACAAGATGTATATGCGGTACAACATGATGATGAATGGAAAATTGTGTGGGATTTTAATTGAAAGGGGACAGTCTCTTGTGAGGGAGACTGTCCCGTAATGTTTATCCCACTCTTAACGGGCAGTAAGGCCCCCACTAAGCTTCTGAGTTTACAAAGAAGCTTAAAGTGGGGGAAAACTTGACCGTAAAAGTCCGATTGGTTTAACTAGCCATCAGTGGGGGAAGAAGAAAACACCCCACTGATGGAAGTTTCACTTTATTAATAACTATTAAAAAGAAAGTACATCCCAACTGCAAATAACAGAATAACAAGAACAATAAGCAAGATCGAAATAACTAAGATGATCCAACCAGCCACTTTTCTGCCAGTAACAATTAAGTATATACCTAACACGATTGGGCCAAATAGGAAGCCTAAAATTCCCCAAAGCCATGGATTTCGGTCATGCTTTGGAGCATCAATTGCTAAGTAAATGGCGATAATAATCGAAATAATAAATCCAAAAGAAAATTCCAAAAATGATCCCTCCCTACAGATGATTTCTTTAAAGAATATGGAATCCGCATCAAATTATTCCTACTAGATTTTATGAAAAAAGCCAACGTATTTTCTGATTGAAATTCCCTATTCTTATGAATTATACCAAATAGGATACTAAAAAAGTTAGCCCGTTTAAATCAGGGCTAACTTCCTGAAAATTAATTTGAACTTGCAGTATTTGATTTTAATTCAAGATGATCCTTTAGCTGGTTTGATAAAGTCAAACGTTCTTCCTCTGGAACGATGTAATAGTAGATTCCATTGATCTTGGAGTCAGACCCTTTTACTTGGAATTGCTCAAGATTTTGTGCTGCTGCTTTATAATTGGCTTGAATATCCCACATTTCATCAAATGTCAAGTTCGTTTTTACGTTATCACGGACAACGCCAAACATATCACCGAATTTAGTAATTGAAGAAATGTTGGCACCTTTATTAATAACGGCTTCGATGACCTGACGTTGACGATCTTGACGACCGAAATCACCACGAGGGTCTTCGTAACGCATTCTTGTATATGCTAAAGCTTTTTTACCATCAAGTGTGATCTCGCCCTCTGGAAAATCATATCCTTCGTAAGAGAAGTTCAACGTGTTTGTTACTGTAACCCCGCCTACAGCATCAACTGTATCTTTAAAGCTTTCCATATTGATTTTTACAAAATAGTCTACAGGTACATCTAAAAAATTTTCAACAGTATTCACAGCCATTTCAGTGCCGCCAAATGCATAAGCATGGTTGATTTTATCTTGTGTGCCTCTCCCTACAATTTCAGTTCTCGTATCACGAGGAATGCTGACCATTTGGGTAGAATTTGTATTAGGATTTACGGTCATTAAAATTAATGAGTCAGATCGACCACGGTCCCCTTCACGTTCATCCACACCCATTAAAAGGATTGAAATTGGATCCTTTTCCTTGAACTCAACTTTTTCTGTTCGTTTCGCTGATTTATCTCGATCAAGATCTTCTTGAATGCTGGCAACTGTATCTGCAGCTGATTTATATAAATAAAAAGCATAGCCGCCTGTACCTAAAATAAGGAGGCCGATGATACTTAATGTGATCCATAGCCACTTTTTCTTCTTCTTTTTGTTTGCTCTCATTTTCTATATCATCCTTTTAAAGTTTTTTCACAATAGCCTATTAAGATTATATTGCTATGAGACTATTATCACAATCATTTTTTGTAAAAAAATGTTTCCAAATGATATGACGAATGAAAGTATCAAAAGGTTTCAGCCTTTGTAGAAATTTGTCTAAATAATATGATAGGCAGATGAGATTTAAAAAATTATAATTTATTTGTTAAAATATAGAATTTTTTTAGGAGGAAAGTCGAACTTGAATAATCGTCTTGTTTCACTAGTATTAGTTTTTGCTTTACTATTTACCATTTTTGTTCCTTTTGTGCAGAAAGTAGATGCACAGGAAAGCAGCATCACATTTTTACCTGCTGAGAGCACAGATGAAGGAATTCAACTCCAGTGGAAAACAGTTACTGCATCACCCGATGAGGAAGTCTTTGTTGTCGAGAAAAATAATGAAGAGCTTTCTACAGAAACAATGAAACAACTTGATTCAGTTGAGAATCAACAAAATGAAATTGAGAGAACATACCAGCTTCTAGATACAGATGTTGTTGACGAAGAGTACACCTATACTGTGAAAAAAGCAGGTGAACCTTCTCTTCAAACAGAACCCATAAGCGTAACGTACAAACAGGATGTTCAAGAATTAACATTACATATAACAAACATAACAGAAAATTCTATGACTGTTTCATGGTCAGACGTTCAACAAGCTGATTCCTACCATTTAGTCGTAAATGGTAAAGTTGTGGATCAGTTTGAAAAAGCAACTCCATATGAATTAGAAGGACTTACAAGTGGAACAAGCTACTCAGTAAGTGTGCGAGCAATCCAAAACGAAAAAATTTTAACAGAAGCTACACAAACAGTGAAAACAAAAGCGGCTGAAGTTCAGGAAGAACAAGAAAGTACTTCTGATGAAACAAAAACTCAAGCAGCAGCACAAAACAGCTCAAAAGAAATCAAAATAGCAGCCTCTGAAGCTGTTTCTATTCCTGACTTAGCATTAAAGCGTTTGATTAAGCGTCAATTAGGTATTCAGAGTGATGAAATCACTGTGGCGGACATGGAAGGTCTCACAGAGCTTAATGCCTCCTATCAAAATATCAAAAATATTAACGGTCTAGAAAAAGCAGTAAATTTAACAAAGCTTGAACTAGCAGGAAACGAAATTAAAACAGCAGATCCATTAATAAATTTAACAAAATTAGAGTATATAGATATGTCCTACTTTTTAGGTAGTAAGGTTGATTTTTTGTCAAAGCTAACAAACCTAAAAACATTAATTTTGACAGATTCACCTGTTCAAAATATTGATTCGATTTCAGGTTTATCAAAGCTAGAAACATTGGACATAAGCTTTACTGGTGTCACAGATATAACTCCTTTAGCAGGATTGAAAAGCTTGAAGGATGTAAATATTAGTTACCTAGAACTGGCTTCGATTATGCCACTAAAGGACTTATCACTAACAACTTTAACGATGTATGGAGATCTTTATTTTCTATTAAAAGATGAAGTATCGTTTCTAGAGCAAGAAAATATAGAGATTTTACATGATGATTATTTCAAAATATATTTTTCATCTATTAAAGTAAATGAAAATAGAGCAATCATCGAGTGGGAATATGAAGGTCAAGAAGAGGTAGACAAGTATCAAATAAAGCTAGATGATAAGGTCGCAACGATCTCTTCTAATGAAACAACTTATACGATAAACGAGCTGGCAGCAAATACTGAATATAAAGTACAGCTTGTTGCCTATAACAGCAAGGGAGAATTGATTGGACAGGCTACTGAGTCCTTCCAAACTCTTTCCAATGCAACAGGAGAAAAAGTGATCTTCAAAGATGCACAATTAGAAAAAGCGATTAAAAATGAGTTTGGTCTAGAGCGTGATATTGTTGAAAGTGATATGAAGCATTTGAAGGAGTTAAGTCTTGAACGCAAGAGAATTACGGATTTAACAGGACTTGAAACAGCCACAAACCTTGAATATTTATACTTATCGGCAAACAAAATTTCAAATATCAATCCATTAGCATCACTTAAAAACTTGGAGTATCTATATCTGGATGGTAATCCAATTTCAGATTTCAGTCCTTTAAGTGGATTAACAAACTTAGTCAGCTTAGGGTTAGGAAACACTGGAGTTAAGGATTTAGCCTTTTTAAGCAACTTACAAAGATTGGAAGATCTATCATTAGAAAATAATGAGTTAGATAGCTTGAATTCACTTCCTGTATTAGGTCAGGTAGCATACCTTTCTGTTTATGATAACAAGCTAACAAGTTTAAAGGGGATAGAAAGATTAGGGAATTTAACATCTCTTTTTGCGGATGAAAATCCAATTACTTCTCTAGATGATCTTGGTCAGTTACCCAACGTAAGAGACATAAATCTTAGTTACACCTTGCTTGAAAACATAGATAGATTGATAGATTTCTCAAATTTAGATTATGTGTCTCTTTATGGTATTGATTTAGCAGGAAATTTTAGCGCCATGAAGGTGATCGAATTACTTGAACAAAGAGGCGTATATGTTGAGTATGAAAACTCTGAGGAAGAAGAATGGTTTGATGTATATGTAGAAGCAATGACAGAGAATTCAATGCAGCTTTATATTGATTATTATGGAGAAAAGGAAATCTCAACCTATGAAATATTTTTAAATGGAAAGCTTATCAATACTTTGCCTGCTGAGGAAACATTTTTACATGTAAAAGAGCTCACTTCTAATACAGAATATGAAATTGAAGTCCATGCTTATAATGCTCAAAAAGAGTTGCTTTTTAGCAGTACTGTATCAGCAACAACTTGGGATGAACCAACAGGGATTGTGATTCCATTTAAAGATCAAACTCTTGAGGAGCTTATTAAAACAGAGCTAGGTTTAGAACGTGATATACAAGAAAGTGATATGGAGCACCTTGATTTTCTATACTTATTTGAAGAGAATATTGAGGATTTATCGGGCTTGGAATATGCGACAAATTTATATGAATTCCATGTTTTTGGAAATGTGTCAGAGTTAGATTTAGCTCCATTAGCTCAATTGCAGGAATTATATTATTTGAGCATAGAGGCAACACCGATTAAAGATTATTCTGTTTTGAAGAGCATGAAAAATCTGCAATCACTTAGTATCATTCATCATCAGCTTGAGGATCTATCCTTTTTAGAAGGAATGAAAAACTTATCTGATATTACTCTGCAGAATAACGGCATTCAAGATATTTCGGCATTCTCGGCATTAACAAAGCTAAATTTCATTAGTCTTGTAAATAATCATATAACAGACCTTACTCCATTGCTTGCAACAAAAGATCAACTGTACGCTTTAGATCTAACAGGCAATCCGATTGAAGATATTTCAGCTTTAGCTCAGTTTGAAAACGTATTTGATTTAATATTAGATGAAACAAATGTTAAAGATGTAGCACCGTTATTAGAAATGTACAGTCTGCAATTTGTATCTCTATATGGTGTTCCATTGGATGATGAAGCTCTAAAAGTAATAGAAGAACTAAGAGAGTACGGTGTACAAGTAAATCTTGAGGTGGATAACACACCAGATCTTTATATTGATGAAGTCACCGACACATCCATTTCGATCTCATGGGATCCGATGTTGCCGAAAGACATAGATACAGATGATGGAGTATATAAGGTGAGCCTTTATGCGAACTATGGTGAGGAGTTAGTTCAAGAAGCAGAGTTAACAGGAGATGAAACAAGCTATCAATTTTCTGAGCTTAAACCAAACACAGATTATCAAGTAGAAATCATGGTTGAATCAGAAGAGTATTATGGTTATTTGTTTGCGGAAATCACTACTCTCCCAGTTGAAGGATCTGTGAAGGATGTTAGCTTATATGCTTATAAAACAGCAGACGAACCAGAAGTTGACATAGCGTTTGATTTATACGGAATTGATCCAGAAACAGAAGAACAATACTTCTATGGGTGGTCTGATGAAGACGGCAGACTATGGGATCATACAGGAGAAGAAGCAGTTGACCTATTTACACTTCCAGTTGGGAAGTATGAAATTGTGTTTGTGACAGCTGAGGGAGAGATCGTCGCCTTCCAGTTTGAAATCGCAGCTGATGACGATTATACAATAAATCCAATTTTCTTTGTGCTAGATGAGGAAGGGGGAGAACAACCACCAACAGTACCAAATGATCATAAACAGGATCAAGATGGTCAAGATGAAGATAAGGAACAAGACAAGGAACTTGATAAAAATCAAGACAATGCACCGGCACAGCCTATAAAAGTAAGCAAGCCGAGTCAATCAGAAAAAGAAAAGATTGAAAAGAAAAAGAAAGAATCTACTATTCAACAAAAGAAGGAGCTTCCGCAAACTGCCACTATGACACATAATTTACTATTAATTGGAGTTATGTTATTAGTGTTCGGTGGAGTCATACTATTGATTCAAAAAAGGAAGCGGGCATAATACAAAATAGGGAGCTTAACGGCTCTCTTTTTTGTATTTTTAACTAAATGATACTAAAAAAAATATAAATCTGACCGAAATAAATAGAGAAATAATTACTTGTGAATTTCATTTGGAAATCAGAGCATTAAAGGAGTAGAGATGATAGAACGAGAGTTAACAGCCCACTTAAAATATGTACATAAATTACTGTCAACCTTGATGAGCAGCTATGAAGACTATAAATCAAAGAAGAGACAGGAAAAAGAGCAAACAATTCCTCTAATATGGCATTTTATATATATTGTTGGCATCGTTGCTGTTATCCTCATAGCTACACTTACATTTAGTTTTTTCATTCAAGTAACAAAGTCGGTTCTTTTATCTATCACTATTGGCCAAATTTTTTTAGCTATTGGTTTTTATGCAATTGTAATAAAAATATTCATGAAGGATCGTGCAAAGGAAGGCAAGACAGAAACAAAAGCAAAATCAACCATGTCGATTTATGAACTTGATCAATTACGTTTTAAGATCTTACAGGATTTGGCTAAATCCCCGATTCCACCAACATATTTAACCCCAACGGCGATCAAAAATATGCTTAACCTCGTTGAAAGCGGGATGTGTATGACGTTAGAAGAATGTATGACTACGTTTAATAAAGAGATAAACAACCAAAAACACATAAAAGAGCTCGAAATGATGAAGCATCTACAAATGATTTCTTACTATTGATTATTAATAGAAATATGGAAATTGTTTGTAGGTTCTTATATTTTGTGTATAATTTTACTAGGAATGTCGAAAAATTGGGGGTTTCATAGTGAAAAAGGTATTGGTTATAGTGACACTTATTGTGTGCGGAGCTGCAATTATACTTGGTAATCTTCATTGGAATGAAAAAATATCCGCACAAGGTGAATCGACAGCAACCAACATTGAGCAAGCAGATAAAAATAAAAAGGAAGAACAGGTAGAGTCTGAGTCTGATAGCTTAGTATACGCTGCCAATCTTCCTGAAAAATTACAAGAAAAAATAAAAGAAGCTATAGGTTCTGATAAACCGGTAAAGTTTGTGATATTCGGTACATCTGAAGCAGAGGGTACTTGGATCGATTCGTTTACAAAAGAATTAGCTGCTAATTATGGGGAAGAAGTATTCGATATCACGGTGATATCAACTGGTGACAACTCAACACGTGAGATAGTCAATGAAGGTACATTTGAAGAAATTAATCAGCTAAATCCGGATGTCTTGCTTTTTGAGCCGCCTATGCTTAAGGATAACGGAAACGTTGGAATTAGCAATACACTTAGTAACCTTGAAAAAATGTTTGAGTCATGGCAAGAGGTAAATGAAGAACTGGTATTAATGGTTCAGCCACCTAACCCATTATATGCAGCTACATATTATCCGAGTGAGGTACAACAATTACAAAAGTTTACTGAAGAAAATGAGTTGATCTATTTAAATCATTGGGATAACTGGCCAGAATTAGATGATGTGAAAATGAAAGACTATTTAACCAGTGATAATAAGGCAAATGAAAAGGGCTATGCTATTTGGGCGGAGTATTTAACTGAATATTTTGTTGTAAAGTAACACATAGGAACATATTTCGTATATGTCTTATTTAATAAAATACACAAGCAACAAGATAGTGGTAAAGCAATTGACAATTACGATTCACCAGACAACAGTGTCAGCAGGTTCTAGTGAAACATCAGTCAATGATGAACCAATAAGTTCTAAATACGAACATGTTTAACCTATTACAAAGTGATACTTCTAGTAGGAGCTTCTATATTTTTTATTGTATAAAAACGTAAAGCGTATTATATATGAAGGGACTGGTGTTCGCCAGTCCCCTTCTTCGATTAGAATTCAAAAGTAATGGTCTTATCCAGGAGGATTTTCTATGAAAAAAAAAGCTATAATTGGTCTGTTTACTCTTGCATTAGCGTTTATGGTAGCTGGCTGCTCAAATGATGAGAGCAGTGGTACCTCAAAGGAAAACCAAACAGACGTACAGAAGGAAGTACAGGATTTAAAAGTAGAAAATAGTCATTTGAAGGCAGAAAATGAAAAACTAAAGAAGAAGCTTGAACTATTGCAGAAGAGTAAATAACGAGTATATTGAATTAGACAAAGTTTATATTTGAGGTAAAATGGTTAGCGGGTATTCATACAGAAAAAAGATGAGTCCGCATTTATGCCGGACTCATTCTAGAAACGTTACTTGCTTAAAAAGATTTCGTTATTAACGGAAGCCTGTCCTCCAATAATTGTGATAGATCTAGAATTTACAATTGATTTTATTCCGTTGTTAGGTAACATATTTGGTTTTGTTAATAATAAGGATCCTTTTGTTTGAGCAATTAATATTGAACCAGTTAATGCATCTGTAAAGGTGAGACCTGAAGCAAGGTAAGTAGGTCGATCAGAATTAGCATATTTATTGAAGATGTTTAATGCGACTTCATATCTATCCTTACCACCAATCCTTACAGGGTTTGGCAATTGATCAAAGACACTATTTTCAACACTAACTTCTCCGCCAATAATCTCGCTGACCTTAATTGGATGACTTAATAGTTGATTTTTTATTGGGCTAGGTATTTCACTATCTTTTACTAATAGAATTGGTGCACCTAGTATTGAAGCATGAGGAGCAATTGTTAATGCATCAGCAAAAACATACCCGTTTGAAATAAAAACCTTCTCCCAATTATTTAATTCGGTTGCTATTTTACTTGATACTTCAAATCGATCTTTGCCACCTATTCTCCTGATTTCAATTCCAAGTTTTTTTAATTGAACTTCAACATCTTTTGATATACTGACTACACCACCGATAATAACTGCTTTTTTAGCACCTAATCTCTTAACTTCATTTAATGTGTTAGGATCAATTTGATTAGGTTTCGATAAAAAAATCGGTGCGTTCATTTGATATGCTAGCGGTGAAGCCGAGAGGGCATCAGCAAATGCTAAATAATTGGTAATAAATACTGTGTCAGCTGTTTTCCAGGTTTTACGAGAGATATTTACTGCAACTTCAAATCGATCTTTTCCATCTATTCTTTCCGGTAATTTTGGGGCTTGAATTAGTCCGTTTCCATATAACCGGTCTTTTCCAGGTACGCCCAAGTCAAGTGATTGAGAAGAGAGAATAGATCTTATTTTATATGAATCTAATCTAGGAAAAGCTTCTTTTAAGAGTGCTAAAGTTCCAGATACATAACCAGAAGCCATAGAGGTGCCATCCATAACTGCATATTGATTATTTATCAAAGTACTATAGATTGATTCACCGGGCGCAACCACTTCAAGTTCGGGACCAGTTGCAGAAAATAATGATCTTTTGTTATATTTATTAATTGAACCTACTGCGATAACAGATGGGTATTTGGCAGGGTATTCAATCGTGTTTTCATAAAGATTACTACCGTGATTACCTGCAGCTGCAACTATGAGTATTCCTCTGGATTCAGCTTTTTTTATTATAGCCTCTAGTACTGAGGAATGTGTGTCTGAACCTAGACTGAGGTTAATAATCTCTATATTTTGATTAATGGCCCAGTCAATTCCAGATGCGACATCAGAAAGTAATCCCTCACCATTTTTGTCTAACACCTTTACACTATATAAGCTTGTACCAGGAGCAATTCCAACAACTCCAATATTATTGTCTTTCGCTGCAATAATTCCAGCGATGTGTGTACCGTGACCATTGTCATCGTAATATGATTTTGTATACGGAACAAAGGATTTACCACCTGAAATAGTCAGGTCTTCATGAGGGGATATACCAGAATCAATGATGGCAATTTTTACACCAGCACCTGTAAATGTTGAACTGTTAGTTTCGCTTGATTTTATTTTAGAAATACCCCAATCAATTTTTTGTGTTAAATGTTTCACCTCTTGTTCATGATCTACAGCAATAATTTCATGATGATTTCTAATACGATTAATAGAATGTTCAGGTAATGACACTTTGGCTGCATGTATATTTGTATATTTTTCAATTAATGTTCCACCATTTTGGACAATAAATTCTTCATCAATCTTATCTTCAAATAAGATTAAATAATTATTTGCGGTATTTGGTTCCTCTGCAAATGATTTTTGGGAAGTCAAAAGAAAAAAGCTTAAAATAAACGATAAAAAAATCAATTTTTTCATTCCAGGTAAAATCCCCTTTCGAGTGAGAATGTCTAAATTATAAATACATAATTTTAGGTTAGGAGTAAATTTTATCTAAATTTTTTCTATTTTTTTACTAGTATTATAAAGGATATTGATTATTTTCCGATACTATTAATATAGAAGATATAATTTATAAAATATTAATTAATAAACTATATCAAACAATAGTTTGTTATACTTATTAGGTTGTAAACTACGGATAGAATTTTAGGAGGTTTTATAATGAAAAAAATAACAAGTGTAATGGTTCTATTCATTTTAGTTATTACATCTGCTTGTGGGATGCAACAAGCAGAAACTTCAAAAGAAGTAAATTCTGATAGTAAGGAAGAAACAACTACTGTCCTTGAAAAAAGTGGTGTTTATGTTGGCCAAATAGATGGCCATACAGTCGAAATTAGCATTGATGGAAAAGGAGAGACATTTTATACACCACCAGCTATAGCTGAAGAGATCCTTAAATTAGAAGATGGAGTTTCTGTTAATTTCACATACTTTGAAAACGATAATGGAAGATATGAAATAAAGGAAATTACACCTATAGATTAATACACTTTAAAATATATAATTTGTATTTACTAGATTTACAGATTTTGATAAATTTATACATGTTAAAACAAAAGGTGCAGGGAGGAATTGAGGAAATTGAAAAAATTCAGCAGAATATTGATAGTAATGATCGCTATGCTACTATTTTTTTCTCCGACATCAACATTTGCGGCAGATACTATCTCGGTTAAGCTTGTGAACTATTTAGGAAATAAAACTGAAGTTCCAATTGAAACAACTGGTTCTTATAAACTAGAAAATAGTAATACTAGATTTTCAGGAGCGGATCGTTTTGAAGTAGCATATAATATAGCATCAAGTCAATGGAAGACGGCTGATACGGTTGTTGTTGTGAATTATGAGGCTTTTGCAGATGCATTGTCTGCTACACCACTTGCCTATAAAGAAAATGCTCCAATATTATTGGCTAAACCAAATGAACTTCCAACGAAAACAAAACAAAAGCTTCATGAACTTAACCCAAATCAGATCATCATAATTGGTGGTAAAAATAGCATATCATCATCAGTTGAAAGCCAATTAAAATTAATAGCTTCGGTAAGAAGGATTGATGGAAATGATAGATTCCAAGTCTCTCAAAATATTTCAACAGAGCTAGGCGGAACAGAAAAGGCTATTTTAACCAACGGTTATGTGTTTTCAGATGCCCTTTCAATAGCTCCATATGCAGCAAAAAACCAAATTCCTGTACTATTAACAAAAAATAATGAATTACCGTCCTATACAAAACAAGCTTTAAATAATAAAGAAGATGTCACCATTATTGGTGGTGAAGCAAGTGTAACCCAAAATGTTCAAAACCAACTTGGCTCATCTTTCTCTAATAGAATTGGAGGGAGAGACCGATATGAGGTTTCAGCAAACATTGTTAAAGAATTAAACCTGGATGCTAGTAAGACATATCTTTCAAATGGAGAGAAATTTGCAGATGCATTAACTGGATCAGTAGTAGCTGCTCTGGAGAACAAACCACTTCTATTAACAAAAGCATCTGTACTTCCAGATCCAATTAAAAATATTATTTCGGAAAGCTCGACCAAGTCCTTTGTACTACTTGGCGGACCTGTTTCAATAAATTACTCTGTCGAAAATCAACTTCCTAATGCGCTTTATCTACAAGATAATGTAACTTACAAAGTAAAGATTTCATCTGGCAGTATTGGATTATATCAAGGGTCTGAAAAAATTAAAGATTTTGGTACTTCTGCGTTTACAATTTCACCATCTAGTTATAGTGAGATAAATAGAATATCGGTAAATGGCAGGGAGTATCTAGGGAAAATGGAATTTGGGATTGAAACAGTTAATAATAGTAAATATGTTCGTCCCGTAAACAAAAATATTCCTTTTGAGGATTATTTAAAAGGCGTTGTACCGCATGAAATGCCTACTTATTTTGCAGAGGAAGCATTAAAAGCACAGTCCGTTGCAGCGAGAACTTATTCTGCAAGCAGTATAGGAAAAACTGTTGTAGATTCTCAAGCATACCAGGTTTATGGTGGATATGAATGGTATACCAAAACAAATAATGCTATCGAAGCAACAAAAGGTAAAGTTTTAAAATATAATAATAGATTAATTGATGCTGTTTTCTCAGCGAGTAATGGTGGACAGCTAGAATCTAATTCAAATGCATGGGGTACAACCCAAGTTCCTTATTTAATTACAAAACGGGACTCTTTTGATGAAGAATTTGTTTGGGAGTATAAAATTAATAAATACCAAATTAAATTAACTGAAGATGAAATAAAGGATCCAGGTAATTGGTGGACCAAATACAAAGAGTCAGAAGAGACCAAATTAGTGAAATTAAAAAAATGGTTAGTTGATAATTATCATCCTAATGCAGAAATAAAAGTATCATTAATTAATTCAATTAAAATTGGAGAAACGAATTCAAGCGGTCGTGCAACAACATTGATTTTCAACCTTGATTATTTTGTTAAGGAAGGATCTAACTATAATAGGTTCGTAAAAGACATTACGGTCCCAGCAAATACGGTTAGATCATTGTTCGGAACGATGGAAATCAAGAGTACATTAATAAATGCTATTAACTACCAAAATTATCAACACATATTAAAAGGTAGTGGGTTTGGACATGGTGTTGGACTGAGTCAACATGGGGCTAATAACAGAGCTAATAGTGGTCAGACCTACCAAGAAATATTAAACTTTTACTATCCGGGTACACAACTTACATCATACTAACAGCTTGGGAAGTCGATTCCGACTTCCTTTTGTCTGTGTCTTTATGGTGAATTTTTAGGGGGGAAGAATGTTGAAGAGTGTTTTTAGAAGTCTAGTATTGATTGCATTGTGCTTTTTTCTCTTTATACCGGAAACAAATGCCAGTGTAAACACAACAAGAATTGATGGGGCAAATCGTTTTGAGGTTGCTGTTAATGTTTCCAAAAAAGGGTGGACTAGCGCAAATACGGTTGTTGTTACTTCAAGTGAGGCATATGCTGATGCATTAGCGGCAACTCCTCTCGCGTACATGAAGAATGCTCCGATTTTGTTAACTAATTCAACTATATTAACGTATGTAACAAGTAATAGAATAAAAGAGTTAAAGCCAAGTGAAGTAATTGTTATCGGAGGCCCCAAGAGTGTTTCGGAATCTGTTATGAGGAGCATAAAAAATCTTGGGATCTCAAATGTTCGAAGAATTTCGGGAGCAAATCGATTTGAAGTTGCAGCAAATATTGCAAAGGAAATGCCAAGTACGAGCCGTGCAATCTTAACATATGGACATACTTTTGCTGATGCATTATCAATTGCACCTTATGCTGCAAGAAATCGTATCCCGATCTTGCTAACTGAAAGATATAGTATTCCTTCAGCAACGAAGAACATTCTTAGTTCAAAGGGGATAAAGGATACAATCGTTGTCGGTGGTGAGAATAGCGTAAGCACCAATGTGTTTAATTCTTTACCTTCACCAGAAAGAATTGGTGGAAGAGATCGATATGAAGTAGCCGTTAATATTATCAAAAGGTTTAACTTATCAACATCTACATCATTTATGTCCAATGGTCAAGCTTTTGCTGATGCATTATCAGGGTCGGTCTTGGCTGCTAAGACAAACTCTCCGATACTATTAACAGGTTCATCAGGAATACCAGGGCCTACTGTTACTTTAATTAAAGATAGAGGTATCAGAAATATAACAGTATTAGGCGGGACAAAGTCTGTAACGACTGCAGTTACAAATCGAATTTCTGCACCATTGTTTGGGAAACGTATAGTCATTGATGCTGGACATGGGGACCAGGATTCGGGAGCAGTAGGGAATGGTATACAGGAAAAGGATATTGTATTGGATGTAAGTAAACGACTAGCTAATAAACTGAAGAATGTCGACGTTGTTCCATATATGACACGGGATCAAGATGTTTTCCTAGAGCTAGAGGAAAGAGTTGAATTTGCAAAAAGTAAAAATGCGGATGCTTTTATCAGTATCCATGCAAACTCATTTACAGACTCTAGTGCAAACGGAACAGAGACATATTGGAATTCAACATATTCTGGAACACAAAGTAAGTCATTAGCGACGGAAATACAAAGTAGATTAGTTACTCGTCTTGGTACAAGGGATCGAGGAGTAAAAGAAGCAAATTACTTTGTCATTAAAAATAGTACAATGCCGAGTGTTCTCGTTGAACTTGCTTTTATTTCAAATTCCTCAGATGCAAGAAAATTAAAGGATCCTTCATACCGTGATAAAGCAGCTCAAGCGATTTATGAAGGGATTAAAAATTATTATGAATAGGATATTGAACCTTACTCATGATATATAGGTTTATTAAAAGCACACGTTTTTAATTTTTACGTGTGCTTTTTTATTATGAACCTTAGTTTAAAAATTATGTATTTGGTTTAATTTTATAGTATTTAAAAGGAGGAGTAAGAAATTTTAACAAATCATAAAGTCTTGAATATTAAGTTTGTTTAGGATTTCCCCACTAAAAAAAACTATAGAAATTATTTTAAGTTCTGATATAATATCGGAAGGGTAGATAATAACCCTTAACTCTGGTAACAATAATACAAAACATATCTCTTTCTTAATAAAATTGAAATAAAATTGTCAAAATCTGTTGTCCAATTTCAACATAAGTAAAAAACGGTTATGTTATAATAATTTCCGAGTACTGTTGAAACAGATGTCCTAACCATAATAGAAGAGGTGTTCTTTAATGAGTGCTGAAAAAAGTTTTAATCTTTATAGAGATTACTCATTACAACAAAAATATTCATTAAATTTAAGCAAAACGGCACATAAATATTTACAAGCAAAAAGGGTGTTTGATGTAATATTCTCACTAATTGGAATAATTCTTGCAGCACCTTTTATTATTCTTTTTTCATTTTTAATCAGTTTGGAAAGTCCAGGTTCTCCTTTCTATACCCAGGAAAGGGTTGGGAAAGAAGGCAGATACTTCAAGGTTATAAAATTAAGATCGATGAAAATTGATGCTGAAAAGTACGGAGCTAAGTGGGCTGAAAAAAATGATCCAAGGATTACAAGGATCGGTGCCTTTATCCGAAAGACAAGAATCGATGAGTTGCCACAACTGTGGAATGTACTAGTCGGAGATATGAGCCTAATTGGGCCTAGACCCGAAAGACCGAATTTTACAGCGGAGTTCAATAGAGATATCCCTGGTTTCACAGATAGACTTATTGTTAAACCTGGGTTAACTGGATGGGCTCAAGTGAATGGTGGATATGAAATTTCACCTGAGGAAAAACTAAAATATGATATGTATTATATAAAAAATTTGAATTGGAAATTAGATATGCTGATCCTTTTTAAAACAGTTAAAGTAATTTTTACTGGTGAAGGAGCAAGATAAAGAAAAGAGTTGTAAATATGTCTAGTATTACAAAACAAATTCTAGCCGGAGCGAAATGGACCAGTATTTCTACTATAATCATTACAGTCATTCAAGTAGTTCAATTTGCTATATTAGGAAATATCCTTACTAAGGAAGAATTTGGTCTTGTCGGTATGATAACAACTGTTACGATCTTTACCCAAATTCTTCTTGATATGGGAATTGGAGCTGCTATTATACAAAAAGAAAAAGTTTCAGATGATCAACTATCTACTCTTTATTGGTTAAATATAATAGTTGGTCTTCTTCTTTTTTTTATGTTGTTTTTTAGCAGTGGTCTGATTTCTAATTTTTACAATCAACCATTGTTAGAAGGTTTAATAAAGGTCCTTTCACTTATGTTTTTGATTGCACCAATCGGACAACAATTTCAGTATTTGATTCAAAAGGATTTAAAATTCAATCTTTTAAGTAAAATTGAAGTAATTTCGAATATCTTAGCATTTTTGCTCCTAATTTCTTTAATGTTTCTTATAGAAGAAATTTTGGCATATGTCATATCAATTGTTTTTCTGAATTCCTTTAAAGGAGTTTATTACTTCTACAGTTATTCAAAGATGTGGAAACCAAAATTTGTTCTAAAAATAAATATTATAAAGGAATTTTTGTCCTTTGGATTTTATCAATTGTTGTCACGGCTAGTGAACCGTATTGGCTCAAATATTGATTATATATTAATTGGACGATTCTTAGGAGCAGAAGCCCTAGGGATATATTCGCTTGCCTATCAAATTATTACAATTCCGGTGTTGAAAATAAATCCGATCATAACCAGGGTGGCTTTTCCGGTATTTTCTAAGAATCAAGCGAATAATGCTTTACTTACTGAAGGATTTTTAAATGTAACAAAAGCATTAGCGCTCGTTTCTTTCCCGATTTTGATCGGATTAATTAGTATATCAGATGTTTTTGTTGAAGTGGTATTTGGTGCAAGATGGCTCGACGCTGTACCAATAATAAATATTTTAGCTATTGTAGGGATATTACGGGTTCTTATGAATCCAAATGGGTCTGTCTTGTTAGCAAAAGGTAAAGCCAATTTCGCCTTTTATTGGGATTTTGGTATTATGATTTTGTATGGAGTAACTTTATACATTGCAACAAATTATAACTTAGAAGTTGTTGCCTGGACATATGTTGTGACAAGTTTTATCAACTTTTTTGTTGGTAGATGGTTGCTTAAAGTCGTAATCGATATGGAATTTAAAAAATATTTTAAAACCATTTTAAAACCATTAATCATTACTTTGATTATGGGAGTCATTACTTATTATTTAAATACGAAACTTTTGGTTAATATATCTAATATTCCATTGGTTAATTTAGCTATATTAGTTTTTGTGGGAATATGTATATATTCACTATTACTATTCTATGGCTATCCTGATTTGCGGATGCTATTAAGAAAAAGACTTCGGAGGCAAAAAGCATGAGAGTCCTATGGATTACCACTCAGTATCCAAGTGATATTGCCCCAGGAGCGGGAGTTTTTCATAAAACACAAATCGATGCTCTTGTTAAACAAGGAGTTGAAGTAACGGTTATTACGCCGGTACCTAAACTCCCTAAAATATTTGAATTGCTTGATAAAAAGTACAAGCTAAGCAACCAAAAAAATACACAACTACCACGCCATGAAAAAGTAAACGGTGTTGATGTTTATAGACCTTCGTATACGGCTCTCCCTGGACAGCTTAAGTGGGCTCAGCCACATCGAAGGATAGCAAAGTCAATTAGAAAATTGATTGAACAAGAAAAATTACAGTTTGACTTAATTCATTCCCATTTTGCTATGCCTTCTGGTGGAGCTGGCAATATAATAAGTAAGGCTTTTAGAAAACCATACATTGTAACATTACATGGGAGTGATGTTAATGTATACCCTCACTATAGCTCTTTTGCTATGAAGGCATTTAAAAATGCTATTGTAAATGCTTCTGAATTAGTAGCGGTTAGTAAGAAATTATCTTTAAAGACAAACGAATTAACAAATAGAAAACCATTTGTTTTGCCGATTGGAATAAATCTATCTACTTTTAGTTTGAAGGATATAACTGGGACCGAAGACATAGCAATTCCAAAAGAAAAAATAATATTAACCTATGTTGGCCGTCTTGTCAAAGAAAAAGGAATACTGGAATTAACTGAAGCTTTAAAAAGCTTAGACGAACGCTTTTATTGTATCTTTATTGGAGATGGTCCACTTAAAGAACATTTAATTAAAGATCCTGATCTAAATGAGAAAATCATGCTTACTGGACAGGTTCCTAATGAAATGGTTACTACATATTTATCTAAAACAGATATATTTCTTTTACCTTCATATAGTGAGGGCATGCCGACAGTTTTAATTGAGGCACTCGCATTAAAAAAACCCGTCATTTCTACTAATGTTGGGGGAGTACCTGAATTGTTTGGTGACTATAGTCATCTTTTAATTGAGCCTAAATCTTCTCAACAAATTAAAAATTCTGTATTAGACTATATTGATGGTTCAGCTTATTCAGAAAAAATAATTGAAGATCTTTTTGCCAAAGTTACACACGAATATAATGCTGATTTAAATGCAAGTAAGTTAAAAGAATTGTACGCCAAAACAATAAACAAGGTAAAAGGGTGATTAGTATGCAAATTAAAAAGGTCATTATACCAGCTGCAGGACTAGGTACAAGATTTTTACCAGCAACAAAAGCACAACCAAAAGAGATGTTACCGATTGTGGATAAACCAACCATTCAATACATAGTTGAAGAGGCAGTTTCATCTGGTATTGAAGATATTATTATCGTAAGCGGCAGAGGGAAAAGAGCGGTAGAAGATCACTTCGATAAATCCTACGAATTAGAAGAAACACTTGAAAAGAAAGAAAAATACGCAATGCTTGAGGAAATACAATCAATTGCAAATTTGGCAGATATCCATTATATCAGACAGAAGGAACCTCTAGGACTAGGCCATGCTATATGGGTTGCTAGAAAATTTATTGGAAATGAACCGTTTGGAGTCATGTTAGGCGACGATATTGTTAAAACAAAAGACAAGCCTTGTTTAAAGCAATTAATTGATGCCTTTAATACTCATCAAACCTCTATTGTCGGTGTTCAAGAAGTGCCAAAACAAGAGGTGTCCAAGTATGGAATTATTAATCCTGGGAATTTCATGCAAGATCATCAAATTTTTGATGTGAATGGACTTGTTGAAAAACCGGAAATTGACAAAGCTCCTTCAAATTTTGCTATTATGGGAAGATACATTCTTACACCGGAAATTTTTGATATTCTAGGAAATACTCCTAAGGGTTCTGGTGGAGAAATTCAATTAACGGATGCTATTAATTCGCTAAATTATGCACAACCTATAAAAGCATATAACTTTGTTGGTGAAAGATATGATGTTGGAGATAAATTTGGATTTATAAAGGCAACAATTGATTTTGCTTTAGATCGAAACGATCTAAGAGAAGAGGTTATTGATTATTTAAGGAACTTACATAATATTGATTATAATAAAAAAGGCTAAGAAGTCAGTATTATAAAGTTCATTAAATGAATGTTAAAAATAAGTCGTTAGTATTTTCGATAAATAAAAAAGGTGTGATAGTATGAAAAAGGTATTGGTCACGGGTGGATGTGGTTTTATTGGTTCTCACATAACTGAGAAATTACTCGAAAAGAACTATCATGTTGTTGTAATAGATAACCTAGTAACTGGAAATAAAGACAATATTTCATTAAATGATGTAGAATTTTATAACCAAGATATTAGTGACGATAGTGTGGTTGATTTAATTAAGATAATTCAACCTGACTATATCATTCACCAAGCTGCTCAAGTCAGTGTCAGTGAGTCAATGAAAGATATGTATTATGATGAGAAAATCAATGTCCAAGGTTCATTAAATATTATAAAGGGTGCAGCTGAAGCAAATGTTAAGAAAATTATCTTTGCATCTTCGGCGGCTGTTTATGGAAACCCATCGTATTTACCGGTTGACACTAATCACCCAACAAATCCTGAATCTCCATATGGCTTAACAAAACTTACTGTAGAGCACTATTTAAAATTCGCTAGTGAGATTTATGGCTTAGATTATACAGCTTTACGATACAGTAATGTTTTTGGTCCACGTCAGGATACAAAAGGTGAAGGTGGCGTTGTTGCAATCTTCTCCGAAAAAATTGCTCATAATGAAACACCTGTTATTTATGGTGACGGGCACCAATCACGTGATTTTATTTATGTTGAGGACGTTGCAAATGCAAATATTGCAGCTCTTACAAAAGGCTCAAGAATGGTGTTAAATGTATCTAGAAATGATTCAATTACTGTAAATGAGCTATTTGAAATTATGAACAAAATTACAGGAGCCTCATTAAGCCCAATTTATGAGCCAGCACGTTCAGGTGATATCCGAGATAGTACTCTTTGCAATGAGCAAACGATAAGAGAATTAGATTGGAATCCAGAATATACTTTAAAAGACGGCTTAGGAAAAACATTAGAGTTTTATTCTAAAGTTAATTATTCTTTATAATCATCAGAGGCTGTTGACAAGAGTCAGCAGCTTTTTTGATGCTAAGGAATTTACAAAATTTTCGAAATGTGGATAAGCGCACGACATCCAGCTCCTGCGCCTAGCCCCGAAGCACAGGACGTGCAAGTGCGGTCGTGGAGATTGACGTCGCGATTTTAGACTGCCTCGAGGTCATAAGCTAATTTAAAATAGAAGGAAAAGAACGCCTTCTATTCTAAATCATCTTATTTGCCTGAGACTGATCAAGGCGCTTGCGCTCTTGTTCTTGAGTAATATCGAAAAATCTTTGTGTTATACTAACTCTAGGATATTCACCATCTTTGGGAAGTGACACTAGGAGGAGAAGTATGATTAAAAAGCCATACCTATTAGATTATTTTTCATTGGTCATTCTAACACTTATTGGTGGAATAAGTACTTATTTTTTATCCTTAAAGGGGTTTGACCAGTATCCAATAATTATCCTGTTTAATATAGGTTTAGTCATCTTATTATTGGCTAAACCCATATTTAAGAGTGAATTCTTTGTCGTTTTGATGATTTATTTAATGATTGCTTCAACTTTTCTTAATAACGCATTCTTTAAAATAAATCTCGGTTTTTTTAGTTTATTTCCTTATAGGATCGTACTGGTTTTGGTAACGTGTATCATTGTTTATAAATTTATCATGGATCAATCGCATAAGTATCTATGGGAACAGATTAAGGTCAAAAATATATTACTATTTTTTATCTTTTGGCTAGCATATGCTGCAATTAGTCTACTTTGGTCTGTTTCAGTAATAGAAGGAATTAAATATCTATCACTGTTAGTGATGGGAATTTTATTTCTATTTATTGTAGTTTTTTATTTAAACAAAATAGATCGCTTAGTTGGTTTTCATTATATTTGGATGATCATGACTGTGTTTTTAATGGCAATTGGATATTGGAATCACATTACTGAGAATCATTTACCAAGTTCTACGCTGTATTTAGGGCCTGAATATAAGCAGCATTATCCAACTGCAGTGTTTTTTAATCAAAATGATTTTGCTACATACTTATCTATATCCGTCTTTTTCTTTATTTCGTTTGTTAAGAACTCGACGAATGGATTTGTTAAAGGAATTAGTTTCACTATCATTTTTGCTTTACTATATCTACTTTATGCTACAGATTCTAGAGCTGCTTTGCTGGGAGTATTTGTAGGAATTGCTTTCTATATCTTTATTCTTTTGCCAAAGCTTCTTAAACAAATTAGTATCTGGGGTGCATTAGTAGGAATTGTCGGTGTATTTGTCATCTTTTATGATAAAATATACAACAAGTTTTATGAGCTGTTTTTAGCTTCCCAAATCCACCATAATTTCGCAGAACCGATGTCATCTAATGTGGGAAGGGCAAATCTTTTGAAAAATGCTTTTCACTTTATTTTAGATTCATTTGGTATGGGAATAGGAGCTGGTAATGCGGAAGTTTATATGAGTCAAAGACCAATTTACGATACAGACAATATCGTAAATATTCATTTTTGGTTTGCTGAGATTTTTGTGAACTTTGGAATACTAATTTTTTTAGGGTATATTCTTCTATATGGCTATTTTATATGGTTCTTGTTTAAAACCTATAATCGAAAAATGGGTTCGAAGAATAAGTTGATTATAGAAGCCCTCCTAGGCTCTTTAGTTTGTTTTATTGTTTCTAGTATTAGCCCAAGTTCAGTTTCAAATCTATTCTTTCATTGGGTTCTATTGTCCTTCGTTATAGCAACAATAAATTACTTGAAAATTAGTAAAGATAATAAAAGTTTACCATCAGGTTAACAAAAAGGAGTATATATATGAACAGTACAATTAAGAATGTCTTAGTAAGAGCAAGAAAGTATTTTCTTTTTGTCTTAATTATCCCTTTGTTATTAGGTGCCCTTGGATACTTTATTCAAGGAAATCAACCCGAACCAACTAGTGCAACCTCTACCGTTAAAATATCATTGGGCTCATATAATAATGCTCAATTTAATGATTCTGGAAATGTTAAATTAATGATTACAGGGAATCACTTTGTATCAGAGAATTTTCCGGATTTAACAGAAGAAGAAATTAGCAATATCATTCAAAAATTAAATGTAGAGACGATCAATCAAAGGTTAATTTCAATTAGCTATACAGGTCAAAATGAAGAGGAAGCTCTAGAGGTTCTTGAAAATGTTACAAATAAGTTTTTATCTTTAGATAAGGAAGAATACCAAAAACGTAAAGAATTTGAAGAAGATAACCTGACTAATATGCAAGAAGCGACTGTTAGCGACGAGGCAGAAAAACTAAGGTTTATCTATGAACTAAAAGATAAGCTTTTTTCAATGGAAGAAGCAAAAATAACAGAGCCTCTTTCTGTTACATCAGAATCAAGAGAAGAGTTATCCCCGAAGAAAAGAGCCGTTCTAGGGGTACTAATTGGAATCACGATTATGGCTGGGTTTATCATTATTCCTGAAGTATTTAGAAAAGACTAATTCTAAAAAGGAGTTCAAATACAATGACTGAAAAACAACCATTAGTATCTATCATTACTCCTTCCTATAATTCAGAAAAGTATATTAGAGAAACTGTTAAGTCAGTTCAAGAACAAACTTATACTAATTGGGAAATGATTATAGTAGATGACTGTTCCTCTGATAATTCAAGAGCTGTACTTGAAAAACTTGCAAGAGATGAAGAAAGAGTAAAAATACATTTTTTACAAGAGAATAGCGGTGCAGCGGTAGCAAGAAATACAGCAATAAAACTAGCAAAAGGGCAATATATAGCCTTTTTAGATAGTGATGATAAATGGAAGCCAAATAAGCTGCAGACTCAGTTAGACTTTATGAGAAATAATAATTATGCATTCAGCTTTACAAGCTATGATTTAATGAATGAGAATGGGGAGTTATTGGACAAGTCTGTTCATGTTCCAACAGAGATTGATTATCACGGTCTACTGAAAAATACGATTATAGGTTGCTTGACTGTTATGATTGACAAGGAAAAAGTAGGGGATTTTCAAATGCCGAATATTCGTGCTAGACAAGACTTTGCTCTTTGGTTGTTAATTTTGAAGCGCGGGTTTAAGGCATATGGTCTACAGCAATCACTAGCAATTTACCGTATAGTGCCTGGCTCTGTTTCAAGTAATAAAGTTAACATGATTAAAAAAAATTGGTACGTTTATAGAAAAATTGAGAATCTGAATGTACTTTCTGCTAGCTGGTATATTTTTAACTATGCGTTTAACGCATTAAAGAAAAGACTATAAAAAATCTGGTGATAACTATGACAGATCAATCCAAAAAAAATATTCATGTAATTGTTGCAACGGGAGTATGGAATTTAGATAACCTTAGATACAGAAGACATCGACTAGCGGAATATTTAACAAAACTAGACCACACAGCAGAAGTAATATGGGTATGTCCAAGTGCAGGTGGAAAAAATGATCAATTCATCATGCTTGAAAATGGGATAAAGGAATTTCATGTACCTGATCTACATAAAAATAGATTGTTTAGATTTGCTAGATATTTTGATTTATTTAATCAGAAGCATTTAAATAAATTGGTACAATATTTAAAATCAAAAAGTGAATATAATCACTATTTATGGTATACATTTCCAGGGTTTCCTTATTTAGGATATGCCCATAATTGGACAAAAGTGACATATGATTGTAGTGATTTATGGGCGACATCTATGACCGGCAGCAAAAATATTGTTCTCAAGCTAAGAGAAGAAAGCATATTGTCAGCAGAAAAACGAATTATTAACAGGGCTGATACAGTTTATTGCACTTCTGATTTCTTGCACGATAATGTTTTAAAAGTAAATGGTGTTGATAAGGATAAAGTCATGACATTAGAAAATGGAGTTGAATTTGACCTGTTTACTAATGTTGACACTTTGAATAGGGATAACGATTTATCAATCAGCAGTAAACCAGTCTTAGGTTTTATTGGAGGAATAAAGCCGAAGTTAGATTTTGCTTTATTAAATTCAGTAATGAAATCAAGACCTGATTGGGATTTATTATTGGTAGGACCAGATGGAACAAATGGTGATGAAGAGTTTATTGCTTTAAAAAGCTTGAATAATGTTAAATGGATCGATAAGGTACCGCCTAGTGAAGTACCAGCCTATATGAAAAAGATTGATATAGGAATTCTACCTTATAAACAATCAGTCTATAATCAAGCTGTATTTCCACTAAAATTATTTGAATTTTTAGCTGTTGGGAAGCCTGTAGTTGGAATGAACTTACCCTCCACTAGGAAATACGCAGAAAGCAATGTATTTGAATATATTGATGATGTGACAACAAGTAACTTCATATCAAAATGTGAAAAGCTACTTGACCAAAAAGACATAAACATTGAAAGAAGAATAGATATTGCTAAAGAAAAAGATTGGAATATTATTTTTAATAAAATGGTGAATGAAGTTCTAAAAGAGGGTTAGTAAAAGAGAAAAAGCATGGCTGCTTAGATTTTCGAATCTAGGTAACCATGCTTTTTGATTTTAATTTTCTAATTCATCTGATTCTACAGTATGATTTAGGTGAGACTTTAGTTCTGATTTTAACGTTTCTAATTCCTCTTCATCAGGAATAAAATAATATACACCATTAATATATTCGTCAGAACCTTCAATTGTAAGTTGTTCTATATCTGAAGAATTGAAACTGCCGAAGTTTTGTTGTAGTCCTAAGGCTTCAGATACACGTAAATTTGTTTCGACATTTTCCCCAATATGAGAAGCAATATCATCTATTTTTAACAAATTATTTGGTTTCATTACTTGGTCAACAGCCGCAGTAATAATTTGTTTTTGCCTATCATTACGACCAAAATCACCTCGAGGATCTCTTTTACGCATTCTTGCATATGCTAAAGCTTCTTCACCGTTTAAATCCATCTCGCCTTCATAGAATTGCAGGTGCTTTCCTGTAATGTCACTCTTTTCCCAGAAATCAAAGGGAACATCAACCGTAACTCCGCCTATTTCATCAATGATTTCTTTGAAGCCTTTAAAATTCACTGTTGCATAATAGTCGACCGGTATATCTAATAAAAATTCTACCGCATTAATCGTTGCTTCCTTTCCTCCAAAAGCATATGCGTGATTTATCTTGTCTTCCTTACCACGCTCTTCTTGATAGACCAGTGTATCACGAGGGATACTAAGCATTTTCATTGTTTGTGCTTTTGGATCAATTGTAGCCACAATCAACGAATCAGTTCGTCCATTTTCGCCACCAGAGGAATAGTCTTCAACTCCTAGTAACAGAATAGAAAAGGGATCTGTTGATACCTTAACTGGTTCAACACGTAACTTTGATTTCTCTCCGCGTTCAAGTTCCGAGTAGGATTTATCAGCAGCCTGTAAAGCAGAATATGTTATATATGCACCATATCCTACGATAAATATTAATACCGTCAAAAGAAGGAATAATAATCGTTTAAGGATAGGCTTTTTCCTTTTCCTTTTTTTCATACTTTGTCTCGTTTTATTCAAATTAGTAACTCCTAACATCCCTAAGTTTTATACAAGGCTTTCGAGGTAAACAACATCCCCCTCCGAAATCTTACACTGCCCATTCGTCAGTTCTGTCATCCACTCGATAAAATCAGTCTTTTTCTCTTCTTCTACATAGGTTTCCACATTTACATCATTTAAATAGTGAATTTTCTTTATTAAATATGTGGAAGAACGTAATTCATTTTCCACTTTCCCCAGCCATGTATAGTCAATGTTTGTATGCATGATACGCATCAGTTTACGTTCAACAATACCGTTTGCTTGTAATGCTTCTGATACTGATTTTCCATAGGCTCTGATTAATCCGCCTGTACCCAGCTTGATCCCGCCGAAATATCGTGTCACAACAACCACAGTATCCTTAAGGTGTTTCTTTTTTAGGACCTCAAGCATTGGAACTCCAGCTGTACCGCTCGGCTCACCGTCATCATTTGCTTTTTGAATTTGATCATGTTCACCTATAAGATACGAAGAGCAATTATGATTTGCGTCATGATGCTTCTTTTTAATCTTCTGAATAAAGCTAATCGCTTCTTCTTCGGAAGTTGCCCTTTCTATATAGCAAATAAAACGTGATTTTTGGATAATTATCTCATGCTCTCCATAGCCTTTTACGGTATAATAATGTGAAAGCATGCTTGTACACCTCCTGACAAGCAAGCAAAATTAGAATAGCACATTCTATTATTATAAAACGACATAATTTTTACTTCAATCGTAAAAAATGTGGCAAAATAAAAATAACTGTCGAAACACAGGAGGGATACATATGAACTCCCATAAAAAAATAGATAGCAAAATGCTTGATGCAGTATTAGATAAGATGATTGGAACCGTTGCAGGGAGCAAGGATGAAATTTTTAAAATTGGTGAGCAGTCCAGGCAGCAATACGAATCATTGGTTGAAGAGCTAAAAGAAATAAAAATTCAGGTGAGCAGGGTCATTGAAGAAGGAGACAAGCTTGAAGCCCAAACCCGGCTTGCTCGTAATCGTCTCTCACAGGTGAGTAAAAATTTCAAGGAATTCTCTGAGGACGAAATTAGGGAGGCCTATGAAAAGGCGCATGGGCTTCAGGTTGAACACTCGATGCTTCAGCACCATGAGAAGCAGCTTCGTGATCGTCGCGATGATTTGGAAAGACGTCTTTTAGGCCTTCAGGAAATCATTGAAAGATCTGAGGGTCTTGTTAGACAAATTTCAGTTGTGCTGAATTATTTAAATAGTGATTTACGCCAGGTGGGGATGCTTTTAGAGGATGCACAGCAAAAGCAGGATTTTGGCTTGCGAATTATTGAAGCACAGGAGGAAGAACGAAAGCGTGTTTCAAGAGAGATTCATGATGGACCTGCACAAATGCTTGCAAATGTAATGATGCGTTCAGAACTTATTGAACGGATTTTCCGTGAGCGTGGGACTAAGGAAGGCTTTAAGGAAATAAAGAGTCTAAAAGTAAATGTTAGAAACGCCCTGTATGAGGTAAGGAGAATTATTTATGACCTAAGGCCAATGGCGTTAGATGACTTAGGACTCATCCCGACCCTCAGAAAATATATGGATACCATCGAAGAATATAATGGCAAAATTAAGATTGATTTCCAGAGCATAGGTGAAATGGGAGATAAGCGACTCCCGCCTCGTTTTGAAGTGGCTCTATTCCGGCTTGCGCAGGAGGCTGTTACAAATGCGTTAAAGCATGCAGAAGCAACAGAAATATCCATTAAAGTTGAAGTCACCTGTAAGAATATTACCATGGTCATAAAAGATAATGGAAAAGGGTTTAATATTAAAGAAGCTATGGGAAATAAAGATAAGAAATCATTTGGGCTTATTGGCATGAAGGAACGGATTGATCTATTAGGAGGAAAAATGACAATTGACTCCAAACTTGATTTAGGGACTTTTATCATGTTCCAAGTACCTTTTAATGGGAATTAATCCGAGTGGCATGACTATAGGCATATTGACGTAGGAATGTACTGGGAACTAGACTAGAAGAGATAATGGGGAGGCGTAAGCATGAAGACGAAAATTGTAATTATAGATGATCATCAATTATTTCGTGAAGGTGTAAAACGCATTTTAGATTTCGAGCCAAGCTTTGAGGTAATTGCAGAAGGTGATGACGGAGAGGACGCATTAGCACTTGTTGATGCACACAAACCAGATGTTGTAATCATGGACATTAATATGCCGAAAGTAAATGGTGTTGAAGCCACGAAGCAATTGATTGAAGCCAACGAAGACACAAAAGTCATTATTTTATCCATACATGATGATGAAAACTATGTGACACATGCGTTAAAAACTGGTGCAAGAGGCTACCTATTGAAAGAAATGGATGCTGATACATTAATTGAAGCCGTCAAGGTTGTCGCAGATGGTGGATCATACTTGCATCCAAAGGTAACACATAATTTAGTCAATGAATTTAGACGACTTGCCGCATCAAATGGACAAGCTGCATCGATGCAGCCATTACAGCCAGAAATTCGTCGACCACTACATATCTTAACACGTCGCGAATGCGAGGTTCTTCAAATGCTGGCAGACGGAAAAAGCAACCGCGGCATAGGAGAAGCTTTATTTATTAGTGAAAAGACAGTCAAAAACCATGTAAGTAACATTCTTCAAAAAATGAATGTAAATGATCGTACACAAGCAGTTGTTGTTGCGATTAAAAATGGTTGGGTTGAAGTGAAATAAGGATGAAGAGTCAGGACCTTTTTAGGTTCTGGCTTTTTTGTATAACTAGACTCCTCTTTTAAAGATATTGCTCCTCGAGCTTTTCTTGAAGACTAAAACCCTTACTCGAGAAAAAGTCCTCATCGTCGTTATGAAGACCAAATCTCTATATAAAAACCCGAGAAAATGTCTTCATCGCCGTTATGAAGACCAAAACTCAAAATAAAAACCCGAGAAAATATCCTCATCGCCGTTATGAAGACCAAAACTCAAAATAAAACCCGAGAAAAAGTCCTCATCGCCGTTATGAAGACCAAAACTCAATATAAAAACCCGAGAAAAAGTCCTCATCGCCGTCATGAAGACCAGATCTCTATATAAAAACCCGAGAAAAAGTCCTCATCGTTCTAATGAAGACCAAATCCCTTTACTAAGTTTTCATGTCTAGCTCCAGCCACCATAGGTACAAACCATATAAACCAATTTAAAAAGGAAAAAGCTCTTTCTATTCATTTGCTCTAAGCAAATCAAAACTCCTCTAATTTTGTTTTAAATTCATAATTATCCGAACTTAACCCATATACTAAACGAATAGTGAAATTCCACACATATTCCGTTAAAATGAGAGGTAGAATATGATAATGGACAAGGAAGGAATAAAAACATGAAAACGGCTATTGTTACAGATAGTACAGCATATATAACGGAATCGATTCGCAAAGAATACGACATTCATATGATTCCTTTAAGTGTGAACTTTGGGAATGAAACATATCAGGAGGAAGTGGAAATCACCTCAGAGCAGTTTTTTGAAAAAATGCGAGGACAACAAGAGCTTCCAACAACATCACAGCCCCCGGTAGGGAAGTTTGTTGAATTATTTGAAAGTCTTTCAAAAGAATATGACGCGGTTATTTCGATTCACCTCTCAAGCGGAATTAGTGGAACATACAACGGAGCGGCGTCAGCGGGTGAAATGGTAGAAAACATCGAGGTTTATGCATATGACTCCGAAATTAGCTGTATGGTACAAGGCTTCTATGCGCTTGAAGCAGCGGAAATGGCCCGTGAAGGCAAAGATCCTAAAGATATTTTGGCGCGCTTGGATGAAATGAAAAAAACAATTGATGCTTATTTTATGGTAGATGATTTAAGCAACCTTCAAAAAGGCGGACGATTAAGCGGAGCTCAGGCTTTAATCGGCAGCTTGCTGCAGGTAAAGCCGATTCTTCATTTTGAAGAAAAAGTGATCGTTCCCTTTGAGAAGGTACGTACCCGTAAAAAAGCATTAAATCGAGTGTTAGAGCTTCTTGATGATGTAGCAAAGAAAAATGAACCAATGCGTGTTGTCGTGATTCATGCAAATCGCCAAGAAGAAGCGGAAAAGCTGCAACAGGAACTTTCTAAGAAGTATAACCATATTGAATGTATGGTCAGTTATTTCGGACCTGTTATCGGAACGCATCTTGGTGAAGGTGCAATGGGGATTGGATGGTATAAAAAATAAGTTTTTATGAGAAGATAGTACCATTCATTCATGGTACTATCTTCTTATATTCGTTAACATTCATAGACATATGGTTAATATTCCCTCATACTATGTATAGAAATTGTATAGAAATGCAAGGAGGCTTTTGAAACATTGGCTAATACTTCAAACCAAACCATGCAAGCAAATGAGGAAAAAAAACGAACGTATCGTCATTGGACAACCCTTGAAGACCGAAAGCTATTAGAATTACGAAATAGTGGAATGAAATTTAGACATATAGCTGAACAATTATCACGTACACCTATCAGTGTAGAAAAGCGTTATCGAAAAATTTGCCAAAATCATTTAGGTGACTCATGAGATTTAATCTGATAAATAATATATTGACCCCGATATTCTCCAGTAAAGAAGGCCTGCCAATCTCAAGCTATCATCAAATACCTGAGGTGACCACTCAACCACATTTTCCATTTTCAACTGACCTTCAAAAGCATTTAGCAGGAAAAGAGTTACTCCTAACAGAGATCCCTTTCCAAATGGATATAGTCCAGGCTCACTATGAGCAAGGCTATGTCAAACTAAATGCTGGGATTGTTAAGAAACAAAAGAGCTTAACATGTAATCGCTGTGGAAATTACAATCCTTCTTTCTTTGCATCTTTCGCATGCTCAAAATGTGGGGAACCAAACTGCCACTACTGCCGAAACTGTATCATGATGGGCCGCGTGAGTGAATGTACACCACTTTATAGCTGGAGCGGTCCAACTGTCCAGGAATCCTCACCCTCTGTCCTATCATGGGAGGGGCAGTTATCCAAAGGACAAGCTCTTGCATCAGATCGTGTTGTTAGAGCTGTAAAAACGGACAGCGAGTTACTAGTTTGGGCAGTTTGTGGTGCAGGGAAGACCGAGGTGCTATTCAAAGGAATCGAACAGGCACTCTCTGATCACAAACGAATTTGTATTGCAACTCCTCGTACAGATGTTGTCCTCGAATTAGCACCACGCCTCCAAAAGGTCTTTCCTTCAACATCTATTTCTGCGTTATATGGCGGCAGTGAAGACCGGCATACCTTTTCATCCCTCACCATTTCAACAACACACCAGCTTTTACGATTTAAACAAACGTTTGATTGCATCATTGTTGATGAAGTTGATGCCTTTCCATATTCAGCCGATTTCTCTCTCCAATTCGCTGTGCAAAAATCCCGTAAAGAAAAAAGCTCCCTTATCTATCTAACTGCAACTCCGAATAAAAAATGGAAGCAGGAAGTTCAGCAAAATAAACGACAAGCAGTCCGAATACCAGCCCGGTATCATGGACATCCACTGCCTGTTCCTGAGTATGTTTGGGTTGGCAATTGGAAAAAACAGCTTGAAAAAGGGAGATTACCTCCAAAAGTAATTAATTGGCTAAAAACGAGAATTGAAGGTAATAAGCAAGCATTTCTTTTTGTCCCTTCAGTCTCGATTATCGACGAAGTTGTTAAGCTTTGCAGGAAACTTGATGAAAGAATAGAGGGAGTCCATGCAGAAGACCCTAACCGACGCGAAAAGGTAAAAAGATTCCGAAGCGGAGAAATGATCGTGATCGTCACTTCCACCATTCTAGAAAGAGGGGTAACCATTCCGAATAGTGATGTAGCAGTGTTAGGCAGTGAGGATGATATTTTTACAGAAAGTGCTCTTGTGCAAATCTCAGGTAGAGTTGGGAGAAGTGCAAAATATCCTAGTGGACATGTTACTTTCTTTCACTATGGCAAATCACAAGCGATGGTGGATGCAAGAAAACATATTATGAAAATGAACGAGGAAGCAAAACAAGGTGGGTATTTTTGAAAATAGTAGATACTTTCAGAAAACTCCTCTATATGGCATAATAATCGTAACTGGATGATTGAGGAGAGCGAGATAGATGCTAATAAATGCGATGGAACAAATGATGAAGGAATTATTGGAGGAATACAAACATCGTTTACAATTAAAGTGTACATGCAGTACATGCTTAGACGATATTCTTGCATTGAGCCTGAACAAAATCACTCCTCGATACGTAACAAATATGGAGAAAGTGATGTATGTCAAAGCTCAGTTTATTGATAAACAGGAAATGACATCTCTATTAGTCATATTAGCTGAATGCGCAAAAATTGTGTCTGACAACCCGCTTTGTGATAATTACCAATAAAGGAGTAGATTTCGATTACGTACTGCTTAATTTGTAAGGAACAACTATCACTTCAAATTACATGGAAAAGCTTTTTGCTGTCTACAGAAACAACAACCTGTTCCTCATGCTATCAATCTCTCGTGAAAATTAACGATCCTGTTTGTCCGAGCTGTTTTAGACCCCAAAGTAACCAAGATCTTTGCCCAGACTGTCAATCGTGGGAAAATGACCCCAATTGGAAAGGAATTCTGCAACGAAATGTCTCTGTCTACGAATACAACGACGCTATGAAGGATGTTCTCTCCACATATAAATTCCGCGGTGATGCAGCACTAGCAGCTGTCTTTCAAAAAGATTTTCAAACAAGTTTCAAAGCGAACTTCCACATGAAAACAATCGATGCAGCCATTCCCATACCATTAAGTCCAGAAAGACTCTACGAACGGGGCTTTAACCAAGCAAAGCTTTTAGCAAACCTTCTCCCCCTCCCGCAGCTAGAAATCCTTCAACGAACCCATCATGAAAAACAATCAAAAAAATCCCGACAAGAACGACTCTCCTCATCAAATGTGTTTTCGATCACTGACCATAGTATAATAGAAGAAAAAAATCTCTTATTAATCGATGACATTTATACAACAGGGACCACGCTGAGACACGCGGCAAAACGTCTAAAAGAAAATGGAGCAGCATCGGTTTCTTCTTTGACATTAATTAGAAGTTAAAAAGTGAAAATCCTAGCCGATATAATAAGTAGATAACAAATCGATAGGAGAATATACGATGGGTGAATTAGCGAATTGTCCGAAGTGTAATGCGTTGTATGTGGAGACGCAGTTTCGAACTGTATGTGATAAATGTTTTAAAGAAGAAGAACAGGATTATGAGACGGTATATAAATTTTTAAGAAAACGAGAGAATCGTATGGCAGAGCTAGATGTTGTAGTGGAAACAACCGGAGTGTCAAAAGATTTGATTCTTAAGTTTATCCGTCAAGGTCGAATCATGCTTTCAAATTTTCCGAATCTAGGATATCCTTGTGAAAAATGTGGGAAAACAATTCGAGAAGATCGTTTATGTGCAGATTGCAAAAGTAATATCCATAAGCAAATTAATCAATTAGAACAAGAAAAAATGATTAGTGAACGAAACAAACAATCAACTAGAGAAACGACCTTCTATTCTCAAAGTCCTAAAAAGTAACGAAAAGCTTAATGTTTTTAGATAAATGCCGATATTAAACATAACGACAACGAACGTACTCTATGAAAGTGAGGGGTATTCATGAAAATTAATAATATAGGTTCAATGGGTGTTAATCCATACAAAAAAAATCTAGAAAAAAACGCAGCAGCAACACCTAAAGCGCAATCCAAAGCAGATAAAGTTGAAATCTCTTCAAAAGCAATCGATTTACAGCAATCAAATGAATTGGTTAAAGCTAGACAAGAGAAGGTCCAAGCAATTAAAACTCAGCTTGAGAGCGGGAATTATACGATTGAACCAAAGGAAATTGCGAAAGGCTTGCTTAACTTTTATCGAAAATAATGAATGAAGGAGGGTTATGGATGTCAGCCGGGAAATTAATACAATCGCTAGAAAAGCTATTAAAGCTTCATCAACATTTACTTGAAGTAACCCTTCAAAAGACAGAGATATTGAAAAATGACCAAGTAGAAGATTTAAAAGCACTTATTAAAAAAGAGACAATGTATTTACAAGCGATAAAGCAACTAGAAGAGGAACGGGTTATTCTAACAAAAGAATACTTAGGCAGTAATGAAGAAGTTACTCTTTCAGCTTGTATTGAAAAGGCCACTGGCACGGATAGTGAAAAGCTGAAAGTCATTTTAAAAGAATTTACTGAGATTATGGATAAACTTAAAGCGAGCAACAGCCTGAATAAAGAATTAACAAAACAAGCATTGCAATTGAATGCTATGACACTTGATATGTTAATGCCACAAGAAACTGAGATTAACTATAATAAACCGGCAAATAAAACGCCAGAGAAACAACGTCGATCAATTTTTGACTCAAAAGCTTAAAAGTTAGGAGGGAAAATCATGCGTTCAACATTTATGGGATTAGAAACCGCAAGACGAGGAATGTTTACTCAACAAAGTGCTCTTCATACGACAGGGAATAATATTGCAAATGCCAATACACCAGGATACTCACGTCAACGTGTGAACTTTCAGGCTACAGAATCCTATCCGTCACTTGGGTTGAATCGTCCGCAAATTCCAGGGCAAATTGGAACAGGGGTTGAAGCTGGAAATGTTCAGCGTGTACGTGAAAGCTTCCTAGATATTCAGTATCGTTCAGAAAATAATAAACTAGGCTACTGGGAATCTAGAGCGAATGCACTTGAAAAAATGGAAGAAATTATGAATGAGCCGTCTGATACTGGGCTTTCAAAAACGATTGATCAGTTTTGGCAATCATTACAGGACTTAGCGTTAGATCCAACAAATGCTGGAGCGCGTTCTGTTGTGAAAGAACGTGGGATTGCGGTTGCTGAGACGTTTAATTATTTATCATCTTCTTTAGGTTCAGTTCAAGGGGACCTAAAAAATGAGTTAGATGTATCTATAAAAGAAATCAACTCCATTGCGAATCAACTAAATAGTATTAATAAACAAATAGCTAGTATAGAGCCAAACGGATATCTGCCGAATAACCTTTATGACGAGCGTGATGTTTTATTAGATAAGCTTTCATCATTAGCCAATATAAAGGTCACTTACCAAAAATCTGGTGGTGATTCACTAGATATTGCTGAAGGTGCTGTTACAGTAGAAATTGTTGATGATAAAGGAAATTCACTAGGTACGTTAGTTCATGGGAAACAGCAAAGAGTGAACGAGTTATCTGTTAAATATAATCAATCAAATGGTTTAGTTGAAACAGTAAGCATTGGTTCTTCTGACATAGGAGTTCGGAACTTTAATAGTGTCGGAAAAATTAGCAGCTTAATTGATTCATATGGCTATACCTATGAATCCGATGGTCAATTTGTTGAGGAAGGATTATATCCTGAAATGCTGGCAAAGCTTGATACGATGGCCTATAGCTTTTCAGCACAATTTAACGAAGTGCACAGGGCTGGGTGGAGTTTATCAGACTTCGGGTCAGATAATGAACCAGTGCAACACACTGAAATTAATTTCTTCTCGTTCGGTGAAGATGCTGATGGAAATGATATTTTATTAGATCGTGATAACATCAAAGGAGCAGCAAGCTCGATGCAGGTTTCTTTGGCGATTAATCAATCAACTGACAATATTGCGGCTGCTTTCTCAAATGATGGACAAATAGTTTATATTGGTAATGGGGACAATGCCATAAAGTTAGCGGAAGTGAAGAACCAAACATTTTTAATTGGCCATAACTTTACTACATTACAAAACTACTATGAAGGATTAATCGGAGGAATGGCTGTAAATGCACAGGAAGCAGAAAGGCTTACGTCAAACAGTTCTGTGTTAAGAGACTCTGTAGACCAAAGAAGACAATCTGTAAGTGCCGTTTCACTAGACGAAGAAATGACAAATATGATTCAATTCCAGCATGCGTACAATGCATCAGCGAGAATGATTACATTACAAGATGAAATATTAGACACGATTATAAATAGAATGGGAATTTAATAAATTGGTAGGTGACGAAAATGCGTGTTACCCAAAGTATGCTAGCAAGTAATTCTCTTAAAAATTTAAGCAAAAGTTATGCAAATATGGGAAAGTATCAAGATCAGCTTGCTACAGGGAAAAAAATTAACCGTCCTTCTGATGATCCGGTAGTTGCGATAAAAGGAATGTTCTATCGTACCAACTTAACGGAAGTTGAACAATATAAAAGAAATCTTTCTGAGGCATATACTTGGATGGAAAATTCTGAGGCAGGAATTGAACAGGCAACACAGGTAATGCAACGTATTCGTGAGCTAACTATTCAAGGGCAAAATGGTTCCAATAGTCCTGAGGATTTAAAAGCCATAGGTGTAGAGATTAAACAACTGAAAGAGGATCTTCTAGGCGTTGCAAATACTCAGGTTGCGGGCCGCTATATATTTAATGGTACCCAAACAAAGAATCCTCCTATTATAACCGATACAAATGGTAATTTAGATTTTTCAAAAATGGTAACGACACCGTTTGAAGTAGAGGTTTCAAAAGGTGTTCAACTAAAGGTAAATATTAATCCTGAAAATGTGTTTGGATCTGAATTATTTAACACACTTCAGCAACTTGAGGATGGTTTGTCCGATGGATCCGGTAGTTTAGAAAATGGGGACGACATTCTTAAACAGCTGGATTCACACATCGATAAAATGTTAAGTGAACGAGCGGATATTGGTGCTCGATATAATCGACTTGAATTAGTCGATTCACGTCTGGCTGATCAGGAAGTAATCGCGAACAGAATTTTATCGGATAATGAGGATGCGGATATCGAAAAAGTGATAACAGACCTTACCATCCAAGAAAGTATCCACCGTGCTTCACTTGCAGTTGGATCAAGAATTATTCAGCCAACGTTAATAGACTTTTTAAGATAAGCTATCCTTATGAGATAGCTTTTTTACTAGGAGTGATTTCATGAAAATACCTCAAATTAGACTTGAGAGTACTAGTGCTCAAATCGGAATAAAAACAAATCATGCAGTTAATCATATCCAACAACCAATGGCTGACCTATCAATTGAGCAACCTAAAGCAGATCTTACGATTAAGACAACTCCATCAAAACTAACGATTGACCAATCTCAAGCACGTGCAGATATTGATTTAAAATCGATCTTTCGGAGAACCGAGGAATTTGCTCAAAATGGCTACCAAGATTGGCTAAAAGGCATAGCAAGGAGAGCCCAACAGGGTGATGAATTAATGAAAATAGAAAATGGCGGGAATCCTATTACAAATCAAGCCAAACAAAATAGTCAGAAGCCTATGAAAGAATTTGGATTGGGATTTATTCCTTCTGCTGGTAGTGTGAAAATTCAGTATGAACCGGCAAAAGTAGATGTTGAAATACAACCAAACAAGGCAAAAATTGATGTTCATGTAAATAAGCCGATCTATGATTACGAACCAGGAAAAGTCGATATCGCTCTTCAAAGAAGAAATGAATTAAAGATTGATTTTGAAATAATAGATATTAAGGCATAATAGGAATAGGATGGTGACTATGGAAATTAATACGAAATATCATGGGATACTTAATGTGGAAGAGACTGATTTTATTCATTTTGAACATGGGATACCAGGGTTTGTCGATGAAAAAGAATTTATTTTCTTACCGATGGATGCCGAATCACCTTTTTATATCATGCAGTCTAAACAAACCTCTGAATTGGGTTTTGTTGTAACAAATCCTTTCTACTTCTTTAAAGAATATGAATTTGATCTACCAAAACAAGACAAAGAAGTACTTAAAATAAACAATGAAGAAGATATTCAACTATTTACGATTTTATCGGTAAAAGCACCTTTTTCAGAAACAACCGCTAATCTTAAAGCGCCTATTATTGTAAATCATAAATCAAAGCTAGCAAAACAAGTAATTTTAAATGAAACGCCATACACAACCAAACATAAAATCTTACAAAAAGCTGCCCAAAAATAGGAGGTGGAAGCATGCTAGTCTTAACAAGAAAAACCGGTGAAACCATTCAAATAGGGGATCATATCGAGGTAACGATTCTATCTGTCCAAGGTGATCAAATAAAACTGGGTATTAATGCTCCAAAAGATATTGAAATACATCGTAAGGAAATTTACTTAAGTATACAAGAATCAAATAATGAAGCTGCTTCCGTAAGTAATAATGTCCTTGATCAATTAAAAATAAACCGTTTAAACCTCTAGTATCAGGCTAGGGGTTTTTTTGTTGGTGAAAATAGAGAATAATTTTATAAAAACTATTAAACAATTTTAACCACTGACGATAATAATAGTGTAGGGGAGAAGTACTGAATGGCGGCCGACAAGAAGTGCTTCTTTCTAAAATATAAACTTTCATTCACAAGGATGTGAATGAAGCAAAATTCAAGGAGGAATTTTTAAGATGAGAATTAATCATAATATTGCTGCACTTAACACGTATCGTCAGTTGAACAGTGCATCAGGTGCACAATCTAAATCTATGGAGAAATTATCTTCAGGTCTTCGTATTAACCGTGCTGGTGATGATGCTGCAGGTCTAGCGATCTCTGAAAAAATGCGTGGGCAAATCCGCGGATTAGATATGGCTTCTAAAAATGCTCAAGATGGTATTTCTTTAATTCAAACAGCTGAAGGTGCGTTAAATGAAACACACAGCATCCTTCAACGTATGCGCGAATTAGCTGTTCAATCTACGAATGACACCAACACTGCTGATGACCGAGCAGAGCTTCAAAAGGAAGTTCAACAGTTAAAAGACGAGGTTGACAGAATAGCAAATAACACTGAGTTCAATACAAAAAAACTATTAAATGGTGATTTGGACGATTATTCTTTTAAAGCAGAAAGTGCAACTGTAACAAGTAAAACAGGTGATTTCACTGTTGCGATTAATACAGCTACTGCTCCTGATAGTGATGCAACTACTGCTGCAGTTGTAACAGCAGATGATACATTTACAGTTAAGGTTACCAAGTATGATGCTAGTACAGATACTTATTCTTACACCATAACTCCAGAATCAACAGGCGTTGAATCTGCAGAAGCTACTTTCACTGCAAGTGGTGCTGCTGCAGACACAATTACTGTTGGTGGTGGTATTGATGTAGATGTAGATTCTACTAAAATCAAAGTAGGGGATTCCTTCACTCTTGTTACTAGAAAAGATGCTAACACTACAGGTACCCCATCAGATGCTTTGACTTTCCAGATTGGTTCTAACTCAAACCAGACTATTAATGTTGGTATCAGTTCAATGAAGACAGCTGATTTGCATATTGACAATGTAGATGTATCTACACAGAGTGGTGCCTCTTCTGCTATTTCAACGATTGATGATGCAATAAAAAACGTTTCTGCAGAACGCTCTAAACTAGGTGCATTCCAAAATCGCTTAGAACATACTATTAACAACCTAGGTACATCTTCTGAAAACCTAACAGCTGCGGAATCTCGTATCCGTGACGTAGATTATGCTTTAGCTGCATAAGCAGTGACAAGCACAGTCGTCCTAGCTGGTAACGGCTAGAGATCATAATCGGGTGAATTGCTGGAAACCCCTTAGAGCTTTTCTTACTAAAACGTAGTTGGCAACGACAAGCGTGAATGTTTGAAAAAAGAAAAGATTGGGCAATCAGCAGCCAAGCTCCTGTCTCGAAAGAGTGGAGAAGGTTCAACGACTAGGATAGACCACCTAAAGGCTAAGCTCAAGGTGATGAAATCCATAGGTGAAACAATGTCCATCAGCATTGTGAATCCGAAGTGCCCGACCCCTACTAGAATGCTAGAGGGTGAAGATATAGTCTGGTCATTTGTGAAAGCAAATGTTCGCACGATGGCGAAAGAAATGATGGAACAAACAAAGAATTCTATTCTTTCTCAAGCAGCACAAGCAATGTTGGCTCAATCAAATCAAATGCCTCAAGGAGTTTTACAACTCTTGAGATAATGATTTGAAGGGCGTCTAGCTTGGTAACGAGCTAGAGTATAACTGGGTGAATTGCTGGAACTTCCTAAAGCTTCATCAACCACAACGTAACTGGAAACGGTAGGCGTGAAGGTGTGAAAATGATGCAGATGAAACAATGGATAATCAGCAGCCAAGTTCCTGTGAGGAAACTCTGGAGAAGGTTCAACGACTAGAATGCACTGTCTAAGGTGAAATACTATGACAATGAGATTCGTAGGGTGGCAAAAGCCATTCGAAGTGCCCAGCCCCTAAATTTAGGGTGAAGATATAGTCTATTCTGTAATCGAAAGATACAGTCGCAAAGCAAGCGAACCAACAACCACAAGGAGTTCTTCAACTTCTTCGTTAATTTTTAATTTATATAAATGGGACTCTAGTTTTTCTAGAGTCCTATTTTTTATTTAGATTATATGTGCTAATTACATAATCTAGTGTTTTAAATCAAGAGTTATTGTCGAGAAAGCAACCCTTCTTTCGCAAATCTTTTATCTTATAAACCACAGACCAATAAGTTCGATTTAGGTAATAAGCTATAGCTTGGTCTGTTTGACCTTCTAATTTCAACCTGATTATATCCATTACTTCCTTTTCTGTGTAGTTTGAAAATCTTGAGGAGTCAGTTTCAATAACAGAATAACTAGGATAATCTAATTGCAATTTTTCCTTTTCTACATTAAATCGATATTCCCAATCAAATTTATAGCGCATACTTTCGCAATTACTTATTGTTGATTTAACTTCATTTAAAAAGCGATATACATCTTTTGTTTTTGTCATTTTTAAAATATACCCGTTGCCATCATTGCGTTTATTAAGTTTAAGCTCATACTTGAATTGCTCTGAAATAAAATGACCAAGGAGTTCTAATTCATTCTTTTTGTAACATTGAAGATAAAAGGAAATTGCAGGCATAAGATAGATCTTCTTGGACCTATGATTAATTCGTTTACTTAAGATTAATGATCCATCGTCGAGGTATAAAACAAGCAAAAAATAAAATGAAGTACAATACTTCAATAAGTCTATAGGAATATGTTTTTCTCCAGTTTCATCATAAAAGAAGGGGAATAGTGAAGTGAACAGTGGTAAAGATTTCGACCTCAAGCAACTACTCTGTTGGGTTAAATAGAAATATTCTCGTAATTGCTTTGTTTTCCAGATTCGATATTCTAACTGATTCATACTAAAATGCTCTCTATAACTATTATTTTTTCTTCTTGATCCATGATAAATCTTCGTTATTTCTCCATCACCAATAATACTTGCTAAAAGCATACTTCTTTTATCAACACTAATAGTTTTAATATTGTCCATAGAATCACCTCATTTTAACAATACCGAACATTTGTTTTCTTTTTGTTACATTTAGGATAAGTTTACGTAAAATATCCAATAGACCAGTATTAACATTTTCTGAAATTGTCCGATAAAAACAATAGACAACAAAATATAGGAGTGTTGACAATGCCTGTTGAAAACATCACATCACAGACTGCACTTCCAAGAATAAATATGACTCAAGACATCGATAGAAAATTAGATAATGAACAACAAACACAATTACCGCTCGATCAACCATCAAAAGAGCAGCTGGAAAAAGCGGTTAAAGGAATCAACGATTTTATCGAATCCTCAAGCACACATATTCAATTCAAGCTGCATGAAAAACTAAATGAATACTATGTAACAGTTGTAGATAATGAAACAAAAGAAATTGTTCGAGAGATTCCTTCTAAAAAAGTACTAGATGTATATGCCGCGATGACTGAGTTCATCGGATTAATAGTAGATAAAAAGATTTAAGGCGGTGATGAAATGGCCATGCGAATTGGCGGCTTAGCCAGCGGAATGGATATTGATACAATCGTAAGTGACTTGATGAAAGCGGAACGTATGCCTCTAGATAAGCTTACACAAAAAAAGCAGACATTAGAGTGGCAGCGTGATGATTATCGAGAAATGAATAAATTATTAAAAGAGTTAGATGATATGCTCTTTGTAAATCAAAATAGTATAGGAAGACAAGCAACTTTTCTGAAAAAGTCAGTCACAAGCTCAGATGAGTCAAAGGTTACTGCAAAAGCCATTAACGCACAAACAAATGTGTCAGCAACAATTGATGTTTTAAATTTAGCTAGTTCAACAAGCTGGAAAACATCAGGAGATATTAGCGGATATACAGCACAGGACATTGAATTAAAGTTTAAAGTCAAAGATCCAGGTGCTACTGAATATAGATTTGCTTCTATTAAATTATCAGCAACGGATACATTAGATCAGGTTGTCAGTAAAATTAACTCCTCAAGCCTAGGTGTAACAGCAATGAAAGAAAACATTAAAGCTGCTGATGGCACATTTAAAGAAACGCTTGTTTTTACGAACAACAAAACAGGTTCAGGAGCAGAAATTTCATTAGATGATCGAGATGCAACGTCTGAAGCTGCTACCCAAACATTTATGAGCAACCTTGGTTTTACATTTGGTGGTACCTCAGGTAAAACATTAGTAGCTGATCAGAATGGACAGGACGCAACCGTTAAGGTAAACGGATATGAAATGAAAAAAAGCTCAAATACATTCACCATTAATGGAATTGAATACACAGCAAAAGCTGTAACAAATTCAGGACCGGTATCCGTATCATCATCAACAGATGTAGACAGTATACTTGATTCAATTGTTCAATTTGTTAATAAATACAATGAAGTGATTGAAAAAATTAACGGGAAGATATCGGAAGAACGCTATCGTGACTACCAACCTCTAACTGAAGAGCAAAAGAAGGAAATGGAAGACAAAACAATCGAGCTTTGGGAAGAAAAAGCCAAAAGCGGATTGTTAAAGAATGACTCTATTCTTTCAAGCGGATTAAATAGTATGAGAATGGATTTTTATTCTCCTGTTACAAACGCTTCTACTATTGAAGGGTTTAAGCAACTAGCGGAGATCGGGATTAAAACCTCTTCTAATTACTTAGATAAAGGGAAATTAATCATCGATGAAACAAAATTACGAGAAAAAATCCAAGAAAATCCTTCTGCTATCTATCAATTGTTTAATGCAGAAGGAACGACTGAAGAAACAACTGGAATTGCTAAGAGATTACGTTCTACGATAAAAAACACGATTGATAATATTGAAAAAAGAGCTGGTAACTCTTTAAAAGTAAATAACCAATTCACGATAGGAAGAAATATCAACTCAGTTGAAGATCAAATCGATCGATTCCAAGACCGTCTAATCCAAATAGAAGACCGTTACTGGCGCCAATTTACAGCAATGGAAAAAGCGATCCAACGTTCAAACGAACAAATGTCTTATCTCATGCAGCAATTCGCATAATAAAAGGAGTGTCTACTTTGGCAATGAATAATCCTTACGCAGCCTACCAACAAAATGCAGTGACAACTGCCTCACCAGGTGAAGTAACGTTAATGCTCTATAATGGCTGCATCAAATTTATCAAACAAGCTAGCTTGGCGATTGAACATAAAAAGATAGAAGAAAAGAACACAAACATTCAAAAGGCACAAAAAATTATCACTGAGCTTATGATCACGTTAAATATGGATCTTGATATCTCGCAAAATATGGCGGTCATGTATGAATATATGATTCACCGTTTAACTGAAGCAAATGTTAAAAATGATCCTTCAATTTTGCAAGAAGTGGAAGGCTTAGTTGTAGAGTTTCGTGACACATGGAAGCAGGTTATTCAAATCACCCGTCAGCAACAGCATCGACAAGGTGGACAAGCGTAGTGAGTGCAGTAGAAAAGGTTCATGCTTTGACGGAACAGCTTTTTCAGTTAGTCTCTCAGTCATTCGGTAAAGATCAACGGGATGATCGAATAGAAAAAATAAATTCATTAATTGAACAAAGAGAACTTCTTTTGCCAGATATTCACCCTCCATTTTCCATCAATGAAAAGGAACTCTTTCAACAAGTTGTTCAATGGAATGAAGTGATCGTAAAGAAGATGGCTGAATTAAAGCAGCTTATTCAACAAGATATGATTCAGCTTAAGAAAACAAAAACTTCTAATCAACAGTACGTAAACCCATACCAAAACATCTCTACATCAGATGGTATGTTCTACGACAAACGAAAATAGGTGAAAATGATGGCAATCTTAACAAGCGACCACTATGAGATGATTCATTTTTATAACAATCTCTTAAATACAATTGAGGAAGGCTTTGACTATGTTGTTCAAAGCTTTACAAATCTTGAGCTAACTGAAGGTGACCGCATTTTTAAAGATATTTTAGCCGCCTTTTATCATGTTGACTCAACCCATAAAACACTCTATTGACTATTGCAAGATGAACATGAGCTTGTTGAGGAGATGGGGAAGTTTGACCAGGTGATCTTAGCTTTAGATGAAGACTCATCAATATTTACTTCCTTAGATACCAATCAAGAATTTGTGAAAAATCATTTATTTCCTGCTTACCTGGCATGGAAAGAGTCTATGCAGAAGCAGTTGAAACCATATATCATCCACTAAAAAAACTCGCCAACCTAAGGGCGAGTTTTTTCATTTATTCTAAACACTCAACATAAACTATTTACATACCCTTAAAGTCACCTTCACAAACTTTACCCAAACTTACAATCTTCTACAAATTATTTCAAAATCTCACAAACTTTTTTCAAGTTTATGCAGGAGACAGGCAGGGAAGTATAGAAATAATACTACATAGCTTTATCAAAAAGGAGGAGTTCAATCATGAGATATAACGTCAGAGGGGAAAACATTGAAATAACTCCAGCATTAAGAGAATATGCAGAAAAGAAAATTGGTAAGCTTGAGAGATACTTTGAAGAGTCCGTTGACGCAAATGTCAATGTTAACTTAAAGTATTACAATGATCAGGAATCTAAAATTGAGGTTACAATTCCAATGACAGATTTGGTGCTACGTGCTGAGGAAAATCATCAAGACATGTACGCGGCAATCGATCTTGTTGTCAATAAATTAGAGCGTCAAATTCGTAAGCATAAAACAAAAGTAAACCGCAAGCTTCGTGAGCAGGGTGCTCCAAAGTTTGTGTTTAGTAATTATCAGCCTGAAGATATTCCACAGGAAGAAGTGGAAGAATCAGAAGAAGTTGTTCGTACAAAACGATTTAATCTTAAGCCGATGGACAGTGAGGAAGCAATTCTTCAAATGGACATGCTTGGACATAATTTCTTCGTTTACACAGATGCGAAAACGAATAAAACAAATGTTGTTTATAAACGTAAAGATGGAAAATATGGCTTAATTGAGCCACATGTATAAAATGAGCAGCGCCTTTAGGGCGCTGTTTTATATTAAGGGGAGAATACTTAAATGAAGAATCCAAAGGTTGTGGTTGTAGGCAGCGTCAACATGGACCTTGTGACACAGACAAATCAGATTCCAAGGGTAGGCGAAACGGTTCTAGGTGAAAACTTTTTCACGGTCCCGGGTGGGAAAGGTGCCAATCAAGCGGTAGCTGCTGCGAAGCTGGGGGCGGATGTTGCCTTACTTGGCTGTGTTGGAGATGATGCATTTGGCAGTGAATTAAAGCAGCATTTACAAAAACAAGGTGTTCATACGGACTACATACAAACCATCTCAGCTACTTCAACAGGTGTCGCATCTATTACGTTGTCAGAAGGTGACAACAGCATTATTGTTGTAGCAGGTGCCAATCATAAACTTACACCAACAATTGTTCAACAACATGAACAGCTGATTGCAAATGCTGATATCCTTTTACTGCAATTAGAAATCCCATTAGAAAGCGTTGTTCTAGCAACCGAGATAGCCCGTAAACATAAAGTACCGGTCATTCTAAATCCAGCACCAATGCAGAAGCTGCCGAAAAATTTAATCCTTCAGGCAACCTACGTCACACCAAATGAACACGAATTAGAAAGTCTTCTTGCTAGTACAAATCTATCCAAGGAAGAAACCGAGGCCTTAAAAAGAAAGAGTATTGTTACAAGAGGGTCAAAAGGAATCCAGCTTTTTCAGGATGGAAAGGAACAGCTTATCAGTGGGTATCAAGTTGAGACGATTGACTCGACTGGAGCAGGGGATACATTTAATGGAGCATTAGCTGTATCTCTTAGTAACGGATTATCATTGATGGAGTCCAGTCAGTTTGCAAACGCTGCTGCTGCCCTTTCTGTCACAAAGCTCGGTGCACAGGCTGGGATGCCAACAAAGGAAGACGTTGAAACTTTCCTTCAATCCTAGAGGTCAAGCAATGCCATTGAATCTGCATGGCACTCCCTTGACCTCTTATTTTGTTTAACCATAGAAAATATTTTTGTAGAAAGAAAAAGAGGGGATTTTATTTTCTTATATTTGCCTATAATAAAATGACCAACAATGTAAGAGGTGGATGAATGAAAATAAATCTTCCCCAAGACCAACTGGATCGGCTCAAGGAAATAAAAGAAAATCAAGAAAAGGTCTCGAATGATTGGATCGATTACTGGTTTGATTATTCAGCTTTCGACACTTGGCAATTTTGGGTAAATGCCAGTTTTATCATAGTTCCATTAATTGTTCTGTATTTTTTGATCGATAAAAAAAGAGTATTTTTATTAGGTTTCTATGGATTTAATATCCATGTTTGGATGGCCTACACGGATGCAATAAGTACGAGATATAACTTCTTTGAATATCCATATAAAGCAATTCCTTTTTTACCTATCCATGTTGGAATTGACACATCTTTAGTACCAGTGTTATTTATTTTATTGTATCAATGGATACTAAATAATAAGAAAAATTTTTATCTTTACAATTTTGAATTAATCGTGTTTTTATCATTTATATTTAAGCCAATACTTGTTTCCCATCACCTCTTTCATTTGAAAAATGGCGCTAATTATTTTTATATCTTTGTGTTATATATAGTCGTAGTCCTAGTATCAAGAGCGATCACAAATGTGTTCCTGCATCTAAATTCTAAGGCTAAAGTGAATGAATCCCACTAGAAGACCTGTAAAAAGCACTCTTAAATTGCTTTTTTCGTTGAGAAGATTTTTAACGTCAAATGTTATATATAAGTAAAGAAAACAACTTCTATTTATCCCCCTAAGCCAATTTTCCATCCCAGCATCTGTCCAGTTGTCCCTTATCTCAAATAGTGCTAAAATAAAGGGTAGACAATAAGTTTTGTTACAAAGTAAATGATCTTTCACTCTAAATACAGAGGAGCGTATTACATGCTTGGAATTTTGAATAAGGTGTTTGATTTTAACAAACGTGCGTTAAATCGTTATGAAAAGATGGCTGATCAGATTGATGCATTAAGCGGCCAAATGAGCGGCTTATCTGATGAGGCTTTAAAAGCAAAAACAGAAGAATTTAAAGATCGTGTGGCGAAAGGTACTTCGCTTGATGATTTATTAATAGAAGCGTTTGCTGTTGTTCGTGAAGCAGCGAAGCGTGTGCTTGGTTTATATCCATATAAGGTTCAGCTTATGGGGGGTATTTCCTTACATGAAGGAAATATTTCTGAGATGAAAACAGGGGAAGGGAAAACCTTAACTTCCACTATGCCTGTTTATTTAAATGCGCTTTCTGGTGAAGGTGTTCATGTTGTCACAGTCAATGAATACTTAGCAAGCCGTGATGCTCATGAGATGGGACAGTTATTTGAATTTTTAGGTCTAACAGTAGGTCTTAACTTAAATTCATTAAGTAAAGATGAAAAACGTGAAGCCTATGCGGCAGATATTACGTATTCTACGAATAATGAATTAGGTTTCGATTACTTGCGTGATAATATGGTTCTTTATCGTGAACAAATGGTGCAGCGTCCGCTTAATTTTGCTGTAATCGATGAGGTTGACTCGATCTTAGTCGATGAAGCGAGAACACCGCTTATTATTTCTGGTCAGGCAGCAAAATCAACTAAGCTATATATTCAAGCAAATGGCTTTGTTCGTCAGCTTAAACAGGAAGAGGACTTCACATATGATGTGAAAACAAAGGCTGTTCAGCTAACAGAAGATGGAATGACAAAGGCTGAAAAGGCGTTCGGCATTGAAAATCTTTATGATATTTCACATGTAGCCCTTCTTCATCATATTAACCAAGCGTTAAAAGCGCAGTTCGTTATGCAAAAAGATGTGGACTATGTCGTTGATGAAGGACAAGTTGTCATTGTTGACTCGTTCACAGGCCGTTTAATGAAGGGGCGTCGCTATAGTGATGGTCTTCACCAAGCAATTGAGGCAAAAGAAGGTCTTGAAATTCAAAACGAAAGCATGACATTGGCAACTATTACATTCCAGAACTACTTCCGTATGTACAAAAAGCTGTCTGGTATGACAGGTACAGCGAAAACTGAGGAAGAAGAGTTCCGTAATATTTACAATATGCAAGTCGTCGCGATTCCAACGAACAGACCGATTGCTCGTGATGACAGAGCAGACTTAGTTTACCGTTCAATGGAAGGGAAGTTCCGTGCGGTTGTAGAAGAAGTAAAGCAGCGCTATGACTTAGGTCAGCCGGTTCTTGTTGGGACAGTTGCGGTTGAAACATCTGAATTAATTTCCCAGCTGTTAAAGAAAAAAGGTGTTCCTCATCATGTGTTGAATGCGAAAAACCATGAAAAAGAAGCGGAAATCATTGAAAATGCAGGTCAGCGAGGAGCGGTCACAATCGCTACAAACATGGCTGGTCGTGGGACAGATATCAAGCTTGGTGAAGGTGTTCGCGAGCTTGGCGGATTAGCGGTCATTGGGACAGAGCGTCATGAATCACGCCGTATTGATAATCAGCTTCGTGGACGTTCAGGTCGTCAAGGTGACCCGGGTATTACACAATTCTATCTCTCAATGGAAGATGAATTAATGCGTCGCTTCGGATCTGAAAACATGATGAATATGATGGATCGCCTTGGAATGGATGACACGCAGCCAATCCAAAGTAAAATCGTATCTCGTGCCGTTGAATCAGCTCAAAAACGCGTAGAAGGAAATAACTTTGATGCACGTAAACAACTTCTGCAATATGACGATGTTCTTCGTCAGCAACGTGAAGTTATTTACAAGCAACGCTTCGAGGTTCTTGATTCTGACAATCTTCGCTCAATTGTTGAGAAAATGCTTAAATCAACAATTGAGCGTGCTGTTGCCATGTATACTCCTAAAGAAGAGGTTGAGGAAGATTGGAATCTAGAAGGCATTATTGACTATATGAATGCCAATATTCTTCAAGAGGATGAGCTAACAATCGGTGATCTTCGCCGCAAAGAGCCTGAAGAAATGGTCGAGCTCATCTATAACAAAGCAATTGCACACTACGATACGAAGGAAGAAGAATTCGGTCAAGAACAAATGCGCGAATTCGAAAAAGTTATCCTTCTTCGTGCGGTTGATACGAAATGGATGGATCATATTGATGCGATGGATCAGCTTCGTCAAGGTATCCATTTACGTGCATACGGTCAAAACGACCCGCTGCGTGAATACCAAATGGAAGGCTTCGCGATGTTTGAGAACATGATCGCATCTATTGAAGAAGATGTAGCGAAATACATCATGAAAGCTCAAATCCGCAACAATCTTGAGCGTCAAGAGGTTGCACAAGGTCAAACTGCTGTTCACCCTAAAGAAGGTGACGAAGCACCGAAAAAGAAACCAGCTCGTAAAGTGGTCGAAATCGGCCGCAATGACCCTTGCCTATGCGGAAGCGGAAAAAAATACAAAAACTGCTGCGGACAATAACTAGCTTTTAGTAGCTTGCACAGTATATAATAAACAATTATTGAGGAAGAGAGAGGTTTTATAGCCTCTCTCTTGTTTGCGAGATTATAGCAGTTATAAATATTATTTCAAAGGTTACGATGTAAGTAGCACTTAGTTGATGGAGCGGAAGGTGCGAGACTCCTGCTTAGAAATGCGGAAGCGACTGTTCAGCCCCGACCAGCATAAGACGCTCTTGAATAGAAGACGTTTTTTGTCTTCAATTCAAGAGTGGCTTATGACCTCGAGGGACTAGGCGCTGGAGCAAGACAAGGGAGAGGCTCACCGCCTCGCCCACGGAAAGCGAATGCCTGGAGTGGAAATCAACGGCCAATTTAAAGAGACCCAAATTAATAAATGGAGTGAACAAAATGGAACTAGTAGAAATTCGACAAGAGCTTGAAAAAACAGCTAAACGTTTAGCGGACTTTAGGGGGTCTCTTTGACCTCGATATCAAAGAAGCACGTATTCAACAGCTTGAAGCACAAATGACTGCCCCAGACTTCTGGGACAACCAAAATGCAGCTCAAGCCATTATTAACGAAACAAATGCCTTAAAAGAAATGGTGGACCAATTCCACAATCTAAATGAATCATACGAAAACCTTCAATTAACATACGAACTCGTAAAAGAAGAAGAAGATGAAGATCTGCAAGGTGAACTAGTGTCTGAACTAAAAGAACTTGTTTCCCAACTAAACGACTTTGAGCTTCAATTATTACTAAGTGAACAGCATGATAAGAACAATGCAATCTTAGAGCTTCACCCAGGTGCTGGCGGGACTGAATCTCAAGACTGGGGTTCAATGCTTCTTCGTATGTACACTCGTTGGGCAGAGAAAAAAGGCTTTAAGGTAGAAACGCTTGATTATTTACCAGGTGACGAAGCGGGAATCAAGAGTGTAACCCTTCTTATTAAAGGCCATAATGCATACGGCTATTTAAAAGCAGAAAAAGGGGTTCACCGTTTAGTACGTATTTCTCCATTCGATTCATCAGGCCGTCGCCATACTTCATTCGTTTCATGTGAAGTGATGCCGGAATTTAATGAAGAAATCGACATTGAAATCCGTACAGAGGATTTAAAAATTGACACGTACCGTGCAAGTGGAGCCGGTGGACAGCACATCAATACGACTGACTCTGCCGTTCGTATTACACATACGCCAACAGGCATTGTTGTGACATGTCAAACGGAACGTTCACAAATTAAAAACCGTGAACGTGCCATGAAAATGCTTCAAGCAAAGCTTTATCAAAAACGTATTGAAGAGCAAGAAGCAGAATTAGCGGAAATCCGCGGGGAACAAAAGGACATCGGCTGGGGAAGCCAAATCCGTTCATACGTATTCCACCCGTACTCAATGGTAAAAGACCACCGAACAAACACAGAAATCGGCAACGTTCATGCGGTCATGGATGGAGAACTTGATCCATTTATCGACGCCTTTTTACGTTCAAAGCTTTCATAATATAAAAACGGAAAATCACACTGATCATGCACTAAAGTCGGTGTGATTTTTCAATTTTATCTATTTTTTATTTCAATAAAAAACATGTCATAACAGTAGATAAAATGGCAAGACAATCGAATTTCAAAAACGGATAAAAGATTATTTATTCTTGAAAAGCGAATAGATGAATACCTTTTGTTTCCTATTGTTTCCTATATAAATTCAATAACCCCTTCAAACGTTGCAAAACCGCTGTTTTTTTTATTTTGTCAAAAATGACATTCCTTCAAATAAACATTCTTCCGTGTAATTTTCCCTCCTCTAGCCAACACTATACATAACTTCTTTACCTCATTACCACGTTATCTAGCTGTTATTCACATAGAAAAAGTCAGGTGCTATACTCATTTAGGATTAATGGCTATGTGAATAGGGAGGAAAATAGTTTGAACATGAGAAGAAGAAACATCGATAATCCTAAAATGGAGAAAATCCTTGAGTATATATACATATTCGTTGGTTCATCACTAGTGGCAATTGGATTTAACTTATTTTTACTGCCGAATCGTGTTGCATCAGGCGGGGTTAGTGGGATCAGTACAATCTTTGATGCCACCTTTGGATTTGAGCCTGCTTATGTGCAATGGGCTTTTAATATTCCTTTATTTATTGCAGGTGTCGTGCTTTTAGGTAAACAATTTGGGTTCAAAACTCTAATCGGAACAATGTTTGTTCCGTTCATTGTATACCTTACAAGAAATTGGGAGCCTGCAACGACGGATCCGCTGCTCGGATCTTTATTTGGCGGAATTTGTATCGGACTTGGCCTTGGAATTGTGTTTCGTGGAAAAGCTTCAACAGGTGGTACAGACCTTGCGGCACAAATTATTCATAAGTATACAGGTTTATCGCTTGGTACCTGTGTTGCGTTAATCGATGGATTAATCGTTTTGTCAGCTGCCTTTGTCTTTGATATTGAACGAGGGCTATATGCGTTAATTGGATTATATGTGACAAGCAAAACGATTGATATTGTTCAAATTGGCTGGGGACGCTCGAAAATGACGATGATTATTACAAATAAGCAACAGGAAGTTCAGGATGCGATTTTTCATGAAATTGATCGTGGTGTGACAAGGCTTGCGGCACACGGAGGCTTCACAAATAATGAACGTCCAGTATTAATGTGTGTGGTTGACCAAACAGAATTCACAAAATTGAAACAAATCGTCAGACATATCGATCCACATGCTTTTGTCACCGTAACCGATGCATCAGAAGTGTTAGGTGAGGGTTTCAAACGAGTATAGTTAGGTTATAATATCCTTGGATTGGAATTTCTACCATATAAGTAAGAGCAAGGAGTGGCTGTAATGAAAACAAAATTAATAGCAATATTATTCGGTTCAGCTCTTGTTTTAAGTGCTTGTGGAGGTACTGAGCAACCGGCAGATGAAGCTGGTGACACAACAACTGAAGGCGGTTCAACACAAGAAACAGCTGGAAGCGCTGAAGAAATCGTTCAGCAAAGCTGTATCGGTTGTCATGGACGTGAACTTGAAGGAGGATCAGGTCCTAACTTACAAGAGGTTGGCGCAAAATATAGCCAAGAGGAAATCAAAAACATCATTATTAATGGACAAGGCGGCATGCCAAAGGGATTATTAAATGATGCAGATGCTGAGGTTGTAGCGTCTTGGTTAGCTGAGAAAAAGTAATGAAGGGATAGCCTTAATAGGTTATCTTTTTTAGTTTCAATTAAAAAACTTTTTTAAAATTATGGTAATCTGCCTCCAAAAAAACCCCTATATTTCAACATTTCGACTGTTCTTCACAAAGATGAAATAAAAATGTAACATAATTTAGTCTATATTTGCCGAAATTTGATGGTATAATTATTTTTGTAGTTTTTAGAGCCAAGGAGTTTCTGTGTCTATCTTGTCGACATTTATCGACATCCATTGACATGGTTACAAAAAAACAACTTTAGGTGGTTTTTTTATGATTGAAATGTCAGAAGTATATAAAACGTATCCAAATGGTGTTTTAGCCATAAATGGTATAGATATTAAAATTAATCAAGGCGAATTTGTTTATGTGGTCGGACCTAGTGGTGCAGGGAAATCAACATTTATCAAAATGATGTACCGTGAGGAAAAGCCTTCAAGCGGAAAAATTATCATTAATGGTGTTGATCTGTCAACCTTGAAAGAATCAAAGGTACCGATGTTAAGACGACAAATCGGTGTTGTCTTCCAGGACTTTAAATTATTATCGAAACTAACAGTCTTTGAAAATGTTGCATTCGCATTAGAGGTTATTGGTGAAAACCCGAAAAATATAAAAAAGAGAGTACTAGATGTTCTAGATTTAGTTCAGCTTAAACATAAAGCTAGATTTTTCCCTGACGAGTTGTCAGGAGGGGAACAGCAGCGTGTTTCCATTGCCCGTTCGATTGTGAACAACCCGGCAGTTATGATTGCAGATGAGCCAACAGGAAACCTTGACCCTGATACATCATGGGAAATTATGCATCTATTTGAAGAAATAAATAATCGTGGCACAACCATATTGATGGCAACTCATAATAAAGAGATTGTAAATACATTGAAGAAACGTGTTATTGCTATTGAGGATGGAAAAATTGTGCGTGACGAAGCAAGAGGGGAGTACGGTATATATGATTAATACTCTTGGCCGTCATCTACGTGAAAGTTTAAAAAGCTTAGCAAGAAATACATGGATGACATTCGCATCCATAAGTGCGGTTACAGTTACATTAATTTTAGTTGGAACATTCCTTGTGATCATGATGAACCTTAATCATGTGGCATCTAATTTAGAAAAAGATGTTGAAATTCGTGTTTTAATCGATGTTACAGCTGATGAGAAAGCACAACAAACACTGAAAAGTGAGATTGAAAAAATTAGTCAGGTCGATTCCATCGTTTTCTCACCTAAGGAAAAAGAATTGGATAACTTAGTTGAGAGTTTGGGAGAAGAAGGGAAATCCTTCGAATTGTTTGAGCAAAACAATCCATTAAATGATGTGTTTGTTGTAAAGGCAAAAAATCCGCGTGATACAGCTGCAGTAGCGGAACAAATCTCAAGCTTGGATAACGCGTCAAAAGTACGTTATGGACAAGATCAGGTTGATAAATTATTCGATGCTATTTCAGTTGCTCGAAACATTGGAATAGGGCTGATTATCGGATTAATTTTCACGGCTATGTTCTTAATTTCAAATACAATTAAAATAACCATTATTGCTCGTAAGCGTGAAATCGAAATTATGAGATTAGTAGGGGCAACAAATGGTTTCATTCGCTGGCCATTCTTCCTTGAAGGACTGCTGTTAGGTGTATTCGGTGCAGTGATTCCGATTGCATTAATTAGCGTAAGTTATCAATCATTGTACACATGGGCACTTCCTAAGCTGCAAGGATCGTTTGTAGAAGTTCTTCCATTAAGCCCGTTTGTGTTCCAAATTTCAGCCATTTTACTGTTAATTGGTGCGTTGATCGGTGTTTGGGGAAGTTTAATGTCTGTTCGTAAATTCTTAAAAGTGTAAACTAGCAATCTTATGATTGCTAGTTTACTAGCTTTTATTCTTATTCTAAAGAAAGTACATAACGCAGGGGAGGATACATAATGAAAAGAAAGCTAGTTGCATATAGCTTGGCTGCTGTAGTTGGGACAAGCGGGTTGTTACTTCCATATAACCTCGCCTTCGCTGAAACACTACAGGAAAAGAAACAGGAAATTGAAAAGAAACAATCAGATGTGTCATCAAGCTTAAGTGAAAAAGAAAATGAGGTCAATAACCTTAAAAATCAACAGGCTAATATAGATTCAGAAATTCAAAAAATTGATACACAGTTTGCAGAAACAAATGAAAAAATTAGAGAACAAGAAGAAAAAATAAAAGAAACTCAAAAGCAAATCGAAGAGCTAAAGGCAAAAATTGCTGAAGTTAAGGCCCGAATTGAAGAGCGTAATAAGCTGCTTGAAGATCGAGCTCGTGCACTTCAAGAATCAGGTGGAATGGTTAGCTATTTAGATGTGCTTCTAGGTGCTCAGGACTTTGGAGACTTTGTTGGTCGCGTTAGTGCTGTTACAACGATTGTAGAGGCAGATCGTGAAATTATTAAAGCACATGAAGCTGATAAACAGCTTTTAGAGCAATCAGAGGCAGATCTAAATAGTAAGCTAAAGGAATTAGAGAAAGCTTTAACACAGCTTGAAACTCTTAAACAGCAATTAGCAGGTCAAAAGAAGAAAAAAGAAGAACTAATGGCACAGGTTTTACAGCAACATGATGAAGCGATTCATGAAATGCATGAATTAGAAGATGAAGCGGCTTTCCTTGAAGAACAAAAACGTGCGGTTGAAGCAGAAGAAAAACGCCAACAAGAAGAAGCAGCAAGAGCAGCTGCAGAAGCTAAGAGAAAAGCAGAGGCAGCGGCTGCCGCAGCAGCTAAATCATCAAGCTCTTCCAGCTCTTCATCATCATCGAGCTCAAGCAGCAGCAGCAGTACTGCATCATCTCAAAAACCGGCTGTAACAAGCGGTTCGTTCATGTGGCCAGCATCAGGCACATTCACATCAGGATATGGATACCGTGAACATCCAGTTACTGGCGGAAGAAAATTACATGCTGGAATTGATATTGCCAACAGTGCAGATGTGCCTGTGGTCGCAGCGGCAAGTGGAACGGTTATCCGTGCACACTATTCTAGCAGCTATGGAAATGTCGTTTATATTTCACATAAAATAAATGGACAAGTTTACACAACAGTCTATGCTCATCAAGAGAGACTGATGGTAAGTGCCGGCCAATCGGTATCAAAAGGCCAGCAAATTGGAATCATGGGGAACACAGGACGTTCAACAGGGCAGCATTTACACTTTGAAATCCATAAAGGCGGATGGAACGGATCTTCTAGTTCTGTAAATCCATTAGACTATTTACCATAAACATACCCGAATGAAAACCTTCTAAAACAAACTGTTTTGGAAGGTTTTTTTATATACCGGAGAGAAAGGTTTTTCATAGGGTGAATAAAGGCCGAAATGAGTGAGAATGAGGAGGAAAAGGTTCTTTTGCCAAAAGCATTACCTTATCAAACTTTTGACCATATAAATTGAGTCCGTCTTGCCTAACTCAAATAACAATAATAAGTACAACCCCAAGATTGCCTTACATGATTTGGCCAAGCTTGTCATATACTAAGATAGTCTAAATAAAAACGGTATGACATAACCTGGCGACGTTGGAAATAGGAGGTAAACGATGAATCAGAAAATCACAGCACTACTAATAACCCTTGCCTTAATAGTTGGCGCAGGTGGAATGTATGTAGGATTAGAATTAACAGAAGACAAACCAGCAGAAGAGGTTGAAGCGATCCCAACCTTCGGAAATGTTTTTCAAGCAGAGGAACAAACCAAAGAAATTGAAGGGTTTGAAAAGTTTCAGCAAGCTCTTGAGTTAATTTCGACTAAATATGTCGAAGAAGTGGATCAGGAAGAGCTATTAGAAGGTGCGATACAGGGCATGCTTTCTACATTGGATGACCCTTATTCTGTGTATATGGATAAAGAAACGGCAAAGCAATTCTCACAGTCGCTTGATTCATCTTTCGAAGGAATCGGAGCAGAAGTTGGGATGAATAATGGCAAAGTAACAATTGTCTCTCCTTTTAAAGGATCACCGGCTGAAAAGGCAGGTCTTCAACCAAATGATCAAATTATTAGTATTAACGGTGAAAATGTCGAGGGATTAGACCTTCATGAAACGGTATTAAAAATTCGAGGGAAAAAAGGGACGAAGGTTGCGATCGAAGTGCTTCGACCAAATTCCAGGGAAAAACTAACCTTTGATGTTGTTCGCGATGAGATTCCACTTGAAACGGTGTTTGGTTCAACGAAGGAGTATCAAGGAAAAAAGGTTGGATATATTGAGATTACGTCCTTCTCTGAAAACACAGCAGAAGATTTTAAAAACACATTAACAAAGCTTGAAAAAGAGAATATTGAAGGGCTTGTTTTAGATGTCCGCGGAAATCCTGGCGGCTACTTACAAAGTGTCGAAGAGATTTTGAAGCAATTTGTCACAAAGGATCATCCATACATTCAGATTGAGGAACGAGATGGCAATAAAAAACGCTATTTCTCAAATCTCTCCAAGAAAAAAGAGTATCCAGTAACTGTCTTGATTGATAAGGGAAGTGCTTCAGCATCAGAAATTCTTGCCGGTGCTTTAAAAGAAGCGTCAGGCTATGATATCGTTGGGGTTACTTCTTTTGGAAAAGGAACCGTTCAACAAGCAGTTCCGATGGGGGATGGAAGTAATATAAAATTAACTCTATATAAATGGCTCACACCGGAAGGAAATTGGATCCACAAAAAAGGAGTCGAGCCGACTATAAAAGTAGAGCAACCAGAGTTATATCAAACAAGTCCACTTCAAATTGAAGAAACATTAGTACCTGATATGAACAATGAACAGGTCAAAACGGCTCAAATTGCTCTAAAAGGATTAGGATTTGAACCGGAAAGAGAAGATGGTTACTTTAGTAAAGGAACGGAAACAGCCGTCAAAGCTTTCCAACAAACAAATGAACTGCCTATTACAGGGAAGATTGACCAGCAAACGGCTAATACTCTTAATCAAAAAGTGATCGAGCAAAGAGGAAAAGAAGAAAATGATGTTCAACTGAAGATGGCGATTAAAGCCCTTTTTAAATAAACATAATGATAAGAACTGACGGCTGTCGGTTCTTATTTTTTAGTTAAGGACGTAAAAGTCAAGGTGTTTCCGAAAGTATATAATAGATGATTTTCGTCGTAGTCGGGGAAATTGGGAGGTTTTATGTTATGAGAAATTCAAGCTTTCAAAAGGAGCAGGTTTATCAAGAGATTTATACACAATTAATCGAAAGCAGCTCGGAACAGCCGTTTCATTCGAGCCCAAGTAAGCCGATTCGCCTTTTTAGCATGTATATTGCGAACTACACTCAAATAAAAAAGGTCGAACAGATTGATGAGAACTGTATAAAAGAGTATTTTCAATATTTACTAAAAAATCATAAACGCCTGTCACTTTCACTGAGCGATATTAAAAAATCAATGAAAGTGATTGTTGACTTACTAGGTATGGAAGATGATCAAAGCTTTAGTGATTTTTCCCTTTCTAACAGCAGTCTTTGGGAGAACTTAAAATAAGCATACTCAATTACACCATGAGGTGGTAAAATATGAGTAACCTAGTAGAAACGGGTAGAAACAGTAAGGTGGGATTCTGTTTTGATTGAAAATTGGTTACTAGAGTTGCTGTGGGCAATTGGTCGTTTTTTTATCCATCCGCTATTTTATTTATTTTTACTCATTTCATTGCTGTACGGCATGCTTCGTATCAAGCGTGAGCGAAAGTCTTTTCACATTCGTGTTCAAGACGTATATGATGAAATGAAGTTTACGTATACAAAGGGACTTTTGATGGGGCTATTTGTCTCCATTGTGTTGTTTGCGCTCGGCCTAAGCCTTCCATTTGGAACAGTTGTCATTTTGGCAGTCATAACCGCGCTATTGGGCTTAACGCTTCAGCTCCGATGGTTGTCTGCTGCTTTTACAATAGGGCTTACGTTATTGGCCGTTGCTTTCATCCCAGATCGGTTTGATTCTTTTTTTGTGGGCTTTTCCGGGACAAGCCTTGCTTCTCTTAGTATTTTAGCTGGACTATTGCTTGTTGCTGAAGGAATCTTAGTGATGCGTACAGCACACGAGAAAACGTCTCCGTTTATCAAAATGAGTACAAGAGGGTTGCCGATTGGTTCACATCAGGCAAATCGAACGTGGATGCTGCCGCTACTCCTCCTTGTTCCAGGCGGGGACCTCACATCATCTCTTGCCTGGTGGCCGGTCTTATCCATTCACGGTGAACCGTTCTTATTATTGGTGATTCCCTTTTTCTTAGGGTTTAGTCAACGAGTTCAAGGCTCTTTGCCAAGAGAAAGTATAAAGATTACGGGACAGCGCGTTTTGTGGCTTGGTGTGCTTACTCTAGCTATTGCTGTCGGAAGTATTTGGTGGACACCACTATCGTTTGCGGCCATTATCGTCGGGATGCTAGGTCGTGAATTCATTACGATTCGCCAACGAATGAACGATGACTCAGCTGCCTTTTATTTCTCAAAACGTGATCACGGTTTAATGGTATTAGGCATTTTGCCACAATCACCTGCGGAAAGGATGAACCTTGTTGTAGGGGAGGTCATCATGAAGGTAAACGGATATTCTGTTCACACCGTTGATGAGTTCTATCAAGCACTTCAGAAAAATCGAGCATTCTGCAAGCTGGAAGTGATTGGCCTAAATGGAGAAATTCGCTTTGCACAGCGCGCATTATATGATGGAGAACATCATGAATTAGGCATTTTATTTGTACAAGATCACAAGAAATGGGAAAATGAAGCGGTTTAACTGTCATTTTTCATAATTAACCGGAATATTAATAGTTAATTTATGTAAAGAGACCTTAGTTGTTTGGTCTCTTATTTTTTTGTTTCTATAAAAAATGTTGGGTTTTAGCAAAACTTGAAGAAAAAAGAGTCCGATATCATCCATTCTTTTGTACTCGAGTTGTCGAGAAACTAGTATTGAGTGGAGATAGGATTTATAAGAAGAGTCAAGAAATTTCTAAAGAATCTGTTAAATATGATTTAGACATAATTTACATAGTGAAAATGCTTCACTTCGTTAATATCACAACTTTTAAACTATATCAAAACTAAATCAATCATGATATCGTTAATTTGTAAAATGACTGGAAAAAGGAGTAATGTAAATGATTACAAAGCAACATGGTATTCAATCTATCGAAGAACGTCTAAATCCAAATGAAGCGGTTCAAAGCAGTGTTCTTGCTTATTATAAAATGGAAAGTGGAGTATCAGGTTTGGTAGGAGTGCCAAATAGTCATAGTGTTCCTTTTAGAGGAGTATTAGCATTAACTGATTCTAGATTATTATTTTACGGGGAGTTAACAAAGAAGACACCAGTGTTTTTAGAAATAAATCTAACCTCAATTAAAAAGATAGATGAAAAGAAAATACCTTTCGCATTATTAAAGAGTATTCCGGGGTTCATTGTAACCCATGATGAAAAAGATATCTTTACGACACAGGGAAACTTAGATGAATTTGCAAACCTAAAATCATTTTTTGAACAAGTTAAAAATCAGATAAATCAATAATTTATAATCATGCACTTTTGTTAGTTTGAAAAAGTAGATTTGTCAAAATTAGTTTTAAAAGTGCATTTGTTACTGAGTACTTAAAGTCATTATTAGAGCCCCTAATATGGAGTCATATCTTTGCTGAGAAGTAATGGTATGGCTTTTTATTTTATATAATTTTCTTCATATTCAATAGCTGAGGCCATGTCATGATCATTTTCAAGGAAAGGGTAAGGGGGTGCTCCTCAGCGTAGGAGCCCTATCTATAAATTAGAATAAGATAAGTGGCAAATATTGAGTCTGGTAGGTAGCCGTTTACTCTGATCCCTTTTGTTGAGTGTCCGGCCATTTTCTCAACCGACTACGCCATTTCCAAAGGAGAAAAATAGCGATCGTACAACACAATATAATTAAGATGAACATCAAAAAATGTTCTATCCAAGAAAAAATAAGCTGCCATTGATTACCGAACACATATCCGATACCGATAAATACGGATACCCATAAAGCTGCCCCTGTATAGGCATATAAAGCAAAGGTCCGATATGGAACTTGAATGATGCCTGCAAAGTAGCTATTGAACTGTCTGACCCCGGGCATGAAGAATCCAAATAGAAGCATTTTGTCCCCATATTTCTCATAAGCTATTCTTGTTTTCTTTAAATATTTAGGCTTCAAAAACAAATATTTCCCGTATTTTTCGATCAGTGGCATACCTAACTTGTTTCCAATCCAATATGTAGTCGTTATCCCTATTATCGTTCCAAAAAGCGCCGCAGCTAGGGATGGTAGAAGATCGAGAACATTTTTGTAGGATAAATATCCGGTATATGCAAGTGTCGAGTTTCCAGGCGGTATCGGAAAAGCAATTAATTCCATGGGCAGACCAACCAGCAATACTAAATATCCATATTGAGCAAACAAATCTTCAACGACTTCCATAAACTCTCCCCATTCCTGCCTCATGCTTCATTCATTTGTTTTATAGAGATAGACAAATTATCAATGTCTATAGTAAGTCACATAATATTATGGTTTGTTAACTTTTAGACTTTATACAAAAATAGTGTATTTAGGGCGTTTTTCTATTTTTCGAGAGGTATTATGATACAAAAGAGCTTTTGTAAAGTAGAGATTAACAAAGTGTAAAAACTATGAAGGGTTTTTAATTTCTTGTAAAGCGTCATGTTTCGACAATTAGTGTCAAATACCTATTTAAACCTTATTAAATCTTCATTCTTATGACAATTTTCGAGTTTTATTCGACTTTTTCCTTAAAAAACGTGGTGAAATGGAATTTATCTCCGTGATTTTTGTGCCAATTTTCCTGAATTCCCAGATTTACAAAGTTAATAATCTCTTTCAATAGTAGCTTAATATTCTAAAAATAAAATTAATTGTAAAGTTACTAAATAATAAAGAATAAAAGGGAGCGGTTTTATAAATGGATCGTCGTAAATTTTTAACGTATATGGGTAGTGGAACAGCAGCATTAGTTGCTGCATCATCAGGAATTGGGATTTTAGCACCCAAGGCTAGTGCTGCAACAGCGAATCACTTAATGGATGGACAACCTAGCGGCAAGGGTAAACCTTTTACTGCACCTTTTAAACCAATTGGACGTACATGGGAAAATGAATTAGTTCTTCCAAATGGTTATCACTATAACATTATTGCTTCTTATGGAGATGTTATCAACTCTAAAGGAGAAATATTTGGGGATGCTGCTGATTTAACAGTTTATTTTCCAATTGATAGTTTAGAAGGTGGAAATAATTCAGAAGAAGGCTTAATTTGGGTAAACCATGAATTCCCTGAGCCGGAAAACTATATGGATATGTTAGGAATAAACAAATCTACTTATAAAAAAGAAAATCTTACACAATATCCAGAGCTGCTAAAATTACAAAAAGAAGCAGTTGGCGGATCTGTGATTCATGTAAAGAAAGAAAAGGACGGATGGAAATTAGTCAAATCTGATCAATATAATCGCCGTGTCGATGGGACAACACCTATTCAATTAACTGGTCCTGCAGCTGGAAGCAGTGCGGTTAAGGGAGCAAAAACAGTTGAAGGATCACTTGGAAACTGCAGCGGCGGACGTACGCTTTGGAATACTGCCCTTTCATGTGAGGAAAATACGGAATATGGTGATGATTACGGCTGGCCAAACTTTACAGATGAGCACTATGGCTGGGTAATGGAAGTAGACCCGTTTAATCCGGATGCACCTGTACGCAAGCATACTGCTCTTGGCCGTTTTGCCCATGAAAATGCTGCAATGGGACAAACAAAAGATGGACGAGTTGTTGTGTATATGGGTGATGATTCACGTGGTGAAAGTTTTTATAAATTCGTAAGTGATAAGAAATTTAATCCAAATAACCGTGAAGCAAATTTTGATATTTTAGAAAAAGGAACATTATATGTTGCGGACCTTTCTAAACAAACATGGATTGCACTGGATTATGCAACTAATGAAAAACTTCAACAAGAATTTGGAAGCCAGGCAGAAGTATTAACAAATGCTCGCCAGGCAAGCCGTGTTGTAGGTGCAACCCCATTAGACCGTCCTGAGGATGTTGAAATTCACCCGCATGACGGAAGTGTATTCTTAGCATTAACAAATAACTCTAATCACGGAAATTTCCATGGCCAAATCATTCGTTTTATGCCTGCTGACGGTGACCATGCTAGCGAAAAGTTCACATTTGAAGTGTTTGTAGCCGGTGGTCAGCAAAGCGGTATCACTTGCCCTGATAACCTTCACTTTGATAGCAAAGGAAATCTATGGGTAGTAGAAGACTTTGGCGCTACGGAAGATAACGTATATGCAGAATATAAAAACTGTGGTGTGTTCATGATCCCGACAGATGGTAAAAATTACGGAGAACCATTCCAATTTGCTTCAGGTCCTAAAGGTTGTGAAGTGACAGGTCCTTGGTTAACACCAGATGAACGTACATTATTCTTAGATGTTCAACATCCTGAAACTTGGAATCCATACCCTGGTAAAAGCTTTGGGCGTTCTTGTTTAGTAGCGGTTCAAGGCGGACCATTTAAGTAATAATGATCATTTTGCAGAAAAAATGAATGTTCATTAGGATGCTCTCTTCAAAAAAAGGACTCTCAACCTATTTTAGTGAGGGAATCCTTTTTTTGAAACAGTCATTGTTTATAAACACAGGGGGAATTTTCATGATCGTTGTGTGTAAAAAACATGTGAACAAAGGATTGAAAATGATATTTCTTCCGCACGTACAGCCAATCTCTAAGGAAAATACGCTATCGGGGCACTTTAAATGTCAAGTCTGTGCTCAGAATGCAGATTTTAAATTATATAATTTTCAATCTAATCGAAAGCAAGTTGCTCAAGAAGCGATTTAAAAGGAGGAAATAAGTTGTTACAAAATATTGGGATCCCTGGTTTAATTCTTATTCTTGTCATCGCGTTAGTTATTTTTGGGCCTAAAAAACTCCCGGAAATTGGTCGGGCTTTCGGTACAACATTAAAGGAATTTAAAAAATCAACACGTGAATTAGTTTCAGATGAGGAAACGGAAGAACAAAAGAATAAGCAGGTAGAGGATCAATCTAGTACAAAAGAGAAAACGAGCAAACCAAAAGCAATTTAACAAAAATATGACTTATCCCGATCTTAACGGACAGTAAGCTCCCCGCCTCAGGCTTTACAAAGAAGAAAGGTGGGGGATAACTGCCCGGCAAGGTCCGATTCGTTTAACTAACCATCAGTGGGGGATAAAGAAAACCCCACTGATGAAAGTTTCACTTTATGAGATGTAGGTAGAAAATCTAACTTGCATCTTTTTTTTCTTGGAGGTGTTTCTTAATGGAAAACAGAGAAATGAATCTTATTGATCATTTAAGTGAGATGAGAAAACGATTAATCATTATTCTGGGCAGCTTCACCCTTTTTTTAATTATTTCCTTTATTTATGTTAAGGAGATTTATGATTGGATTGTTCAAGATTCATCCATTAAGCTTGCTATATTAGGTCCAAGTGACATCATCTGGGTGTATTTAACGCTGGCAGCCGTTGTAGCGATTGCAGGAACAATCCCGGTAGCTGCTCACCAGATCTGGCTTTTTGTAAAGCCGGCATTATCATCAACCGAGAGAAAGGTAACATTAGCCTATATTCCTGCTTTATTTATTCTGTTCATAGTTGGAATTAGTTTTGGTTACTTTGTTATTTTCCCAATCGTTTTTGACTTTTTGCTTTCATTAACGGGTGATATGTTTATGTCATTTTTCACCGCGGAAAAATACTTCCGATTTATGATTCATATTACATTGCCATTTGGATTTTTATTTGAATTACCAGTTATTATTATGTTTTTAACTAGTCTTGGTATATTAGATCCATACCGCCTGCAAAAAATGCGCAGATATTCTTATTTTGGACTGATCGTTACAGCTGTTTTAATCACACCGCCAGATTTTGTTTCAGATGTGATCGTAGTCATACCACTGCTGTTCCTATATGAATGCAGCGTGTTATTATCAAAAGTCGTTTACCGCAGAAAACAAAAACAGGAATTAGCATTTGAATCATAAGAAAGGCTTAACGTAGGTTAAGCCTTATTCTTAATTGGTCTATCGTATTTTTAAATATTTATGGAAACATAGAATGGTAGAAAATAATATGTTTGATAGGGGGTCTAGGTCTCTTATTTTTTATATCAAAGACAATTATTGGATAAACAGTTGGTCATATAAAATAAATTCTTTCACATCCCTTTTCAATCATGTATGATATCTTTCATAAACAATAGTTAGGAGGAACATCAAATGTTAAAAGAATTTAAGGAATTTGCGATGAGAGGCAATGTCATTGACTTAGCTGTCGGGGTCGTTATAGGTGCAGCTTTTGGCAAGATTGTTTCATCGCTAGTAAATGATATCATTACGCCGTTAATAGGATTATTAATGGGTGGTATTAATGTTTCTAATCTGCAAATTAAAGTTGGAGAAGCTGCCGTAAAGTATGGATTGTTTATTCAGGCAGTTATTGATTTTATCATTGTTGCCTTTGCTATTTTCTTGTTTGTTAAATTAATTAACAGATTCAAGAAAAAAGAAGAAATAAAAGAGGAAGCAACAGCACCAACATTATCTAAAGAAGAAGAGTTATTAACTGATATTCGTGATTTGTTAAGAGCTGAATCACAAAGAGAAAGAGGATAATCATCTAGTTAAAGTTATTTGATCCGGTCAAGGTGCGTTTATTTAAAATAAAACGTGCCTTTTATATATATTTGCTTCATTTCATAGGACATGTATAAACAAAGTAGATATATCTAATAATAAATAAGATTTCTTTGTTGAATATATAAGTGAATTATTATATAGTAATATACGAATGAAGTTTGGGGGTATGACATGATGGATTCTACAATTGAAATAGAGAAAGCTGCAACACTTTTAAAGCTATTAGGTGATAAAACTCGTTTAACGATGGTAAAAATGTTAGATAGTCATGATTGTTGTGTTTGTGAGTTTGTGGAAATCTTTAAGGCTAGTCAGCCTGCTATAAGTCAACATCTGCGTAAATTAAAAGATGCAGGAATTGTTAAGGAAGCAAGAAGAGGGCAGTGGATAATCTATTCTCTTAATAAAAATAGTGAGGACTATCCATTTGTTCAAAACTTACTTCAACACCTTCCAAATCAAGATTATCGCATACAGGAATTACAAGAACAAGGACTTCGCATTTCATGTGAATAATGGAGGGTTAATTACAAATGGTTTCAGTCATTTTAGCGTCAGTGATCTTTCTCCTTACACTTACACTAGTCATATGGCAGCCGAAAGGACTTTCAATCGGTTGGTCTGCTTGTGGTGGAGCATTACTAGCTTTACTTGTAGGTGTAGTAGATTTTAAAGATGTGATTGATGTAACATCAATAGTTTGGAACGCAACATTAGCGTTTATTGCCATTATCATTATTTCGCTTATTTTAGATGAGATTGGCTTTTTTGAATGGTCAGCTCTGCATATGGCTAGAGCGGCTAAAGGAAACGGAATTAAAATGTTCATTTATGTCAGTATTCTTGGTGCCATTGTTGCTGCATTTTTCGCAAATGATGGAGCTGCGTTAATCCTTACACCAATTGTATTGGCAATGGTAAGAAATTTAAACTTTAGTGAAAAAATGGTCTTTCCCTTTATTATTGCCAGTGGATTCATTGCAGATACAACCTCACTTCCATTGGTGGTTAGTAACTTAGTGAATATTGTTTCTGCCGACTTTTTTGGGATTGGGTTTGTTGAATTCGCAACAAGAATGATCATTCCGAACTTTTTCTCACTAGCTGCAAGTATTTTGGTTTTATTTCTCTTTTTCCGTAAGAGCATTCCAGGAAATTATGATTTATCTCAATTAAAAAAGCCTGTTGAGGCCATCCGTGATGAAAAAATGTTCAGATTGTCTTGGGTTGTTTTGGGAATATTACTTGTTGGATATTTCGCCAGCGAATTTATTGGAATTCCAGTTTCCATTATCGCAGGAATTGTAGCGATTTTCTTTTTATTCATGGCGAAAAGAAGCGCAGCGGTTAACACAAGAACCGTTATAAAAGGTGCACCTTGGGCCATCGTCTTTTTCTCAATTGGGATGTACGTTGTTGTTTACAGTTTAAGAAATGTTGGGTTAACAAATGTGTTAGCTGACGTCATACAAGTAACAGCAGACCAAGGTTTATTTGCAGCAACGGTTGGAATGGGCTTTATTGCAGCTATTTTATCGTCCATTATGAATAACATGCCAACTGTTATGATTGATGCCCTTGCCATTTCTGATACAACGACAACCGGTGTGATAAGAGAAGCATTGATTTACGCAAATGTGATCGGTTCTGATTTAGGACCTAAAATCACACCAATTGGCTCATTAGCTACATTATTGTGGCTTCATGTTCTATCCTTAAAAGGTGTGAAAATCTCTTGGGGAACTTACTTTAAAACAGGAATTATTTTAACCATCCCAACATTGTTTATTACCCTTGTTGGTTTATATATTTGGTTACTTATCATCCATTAATCTAACTTAAAAGGAGCAATGACCATGTCTAAAAAAACAATTTATTTCTTATGTACTGGAAACTCTTGCAGAAGCCAAATGGCAGAAGGATGGGCGAAAAAACATTTAGGTGATGAGTGGGAAGTAAAAAGTGCCGGACTAGAAGCACACGGGTTAAATCCTAATGCAGTAAAAGCGATGAAAGAGGCTGGAATTGATATTTCAAATCAAACTTCAGATGTCATTGATCCGGAAATTCTAAATAATGCTGATTTAATCGTCACACTATGCGGACATGCTGCAGACAATTGTCCTGTGACACCTCCTCATATCAAACGTGTGCACTGGGGCTTTGATGACCCGGCAAAAGCTGAGGGAACAGATGAGGAAAAATGGGCATTCTTCCAGCGTGTTCGTGATGAAATCGGCGAAAGAATTGAACGTTTCGCGAAAACTGGAGAATAATGAGAAAAACCTGGCTTTTACCCAAGTCCTAATGGCAAAAGCCTAATATTTAATACTTTCTGATAGTATAAAAAGATGAAAGCCGTGAGATATCCTCTCGGCTTTCCCTTTACCGAATGTATAAGTAAATTCTTATATCTTAATGAAGGGAACGATAACATATGAAAGTTGAAATATTTGATCCAGCAATGTGTTGTTCAACAGGTGTATGTGGACCAAGTGTTGATCCTGAATTAACTCGTATAGCATCAGCTGTTTACTCACTAGAAAAAAAGGGATATAACATAAAGCGATATAACTTAGCAGATGAGCCAGGTGTTTTTGCTGAGAATAGTGAAATGACTCAAATCCTTAGCGAAAAAGGACCAGATGCTCTTCCGGTAACATTCGTTGATAACCAAATGAAGAAAGTTGGGGAATATCCAACAAATGAAGAACTTTCTGAATGGTTTGGTGTAAAGCAAGATGAATTAAAAGAAAAGCCTAAGACGAAATTATCGATTGAGCTAAAACAACTGTAATTCGTGGGAAGAGGGGATAGAATGTATCAGCCTTTTAATCCGAAGAATATTGATACACCATATATATTCTATACTGGCAAAGGCGGAGTAGGTAAAACCTCTGCTGCGTGTGCGACAGCTGTAGCATTAGCTGATGCAGGCAAAAAGGTATTACTTGTGAGTACAGATCCGGCTTCTAATTTACAGGATGTTTTAGAGGTTGAATTGACCAATGTACCAAAAGTGATTCCAACCGTACCCAATCTTTATGCATGTAATTTAGATCCGGAAGAAGCAGCGAAAAATTATCGGGAAAAAGTAGTGGGTCCTTATCGCGGTAAATTTCCTGATTCTGTCATTGCAACAATGGAAGAGCAATTATCAGGTGCTTGTACAGTGGAGATTGCAGCTTTTGATGAATTTACAAGTTTATTAGCAAATGAATCCACTATAAATAATTATGATCATATCATTTTTGATACTGCACCAACAGGACATACGTTAAGACTTTTACAACTTCCAACAGCGTGGAGCGGATTTTTAGAAGAAAGTACACATGGTGCTTCCTGTTTAGGTCCACTGTCTGGTTTAGAAAAAAAGAAGAGTTTGTATTCAAAAACAGTCCAAGCTCTGTCAGACTCAACTAAAACAACACTATGTTTAGTATCAAGGCCTGAAGTATCTTCTATAAATGAGGCTAATAGAGCATCAGTTGAGTTAAAGGGGATTGGAATAAATAATCAAATACTCATTATGAATGGGTTATTAAAATCCTATGTTTCAGATGATCAAGTATCATCAGCATTCTATCATCGTCAGCAGCATGCATTGAAATCTATCCCTGCTAAACTGAAACAGGTACCGGTTTATTCACTGCCATTTGTCTCTTATTCTTTAACGGGGATCGAGAATCTTCGTTATATATTTAAACAATTTACCTTGCCTAAATCAAATATTGAAGCTAATTTAGAGCCGGATCTCTCATTAAATGAACTACATGATCTTGTTCATGATTTGTCAGAATCAAACAAAAGAATTATTTTTACGATGGGAAAAGGCGGAGTAGGGAAAACAACCGTTGCCTCAGCCATTGCAGTTGGTCTTGTTGAAAGGGGACATAAAGTGCATTTGACTACAACTGATCCTGCCTCTCATTTACATCATATGTTTGGTAAGAGCAGATTAAATAAACACCTGACGATTAGCTCGATTAATCCTGCTGAGGAAGTTGAAAAATATAAGAATGAAGTTCTATCAAAAGCTAGTAAAGAACTTGATGAAGAGAGTATTGCTTACTTACAGGAAGACTTAAATTCACCTTGTACAGAGGAAATTGCAGTTTTTCGAGCTTTTGCCGAAGTTGTGGCAAAGTCAGAGGAGGAAATTGTTGTAATTGATACAGCACCGACTGGACATACATTATTGTTGTTAGATTCAGCACAGAATTACCATAAAGAACTTAGTCGTTCTACCGGAGAAGTACCTGAAAGTGTAGGCAGGCTACTTCCAAGGTTAAGGAATCCTGAAGAAACAAGTGTTGTCATTGTTACGTTAGCTGAGACAACACCGGTTTTAGAAGCAGGAAGACTTCAGCAAGACTTAAAACGTGCTGAAATTCAACCAGTATGGTGGGTAATTAATCAAAGTTTATATGCAACTAAAACAAAAGATCCAATCTTAATGGGAAGAGCTGCTTCCGAAAAAAAGTGGATTGATAAGGTCAACAAGGAGTTGGCATTTCGTTCTGTCATCATTCCTTGGTTTAGTGAAGAAAAGATAGGATATGATGAAATGAAAGAGTTTGCAGGAGTATAACAATTTTTGGAGCAATGGAATAGGAGGAATTAATATGACAACAAAGAATTATCATGAATTATTAAAAGATCGAATTTATATCGGTGGTGCAGATGATATCCATGATGTGATGAAAAATGAAAAGGTAGATATAGCATTTGATCTAAGAGCAGAGGCACCAAAAGAAGAATCACCATATAATCGTGTGCATAGTCCAATTGAGGATGACGCTGATCAACAGGATGTTTCGGTAAAGAAGTCGATTGATCATGTAGTAAATGCGTATAAAGAAGGGAAAAATGTGTATTTTCACTGCCAAGGAGGAAGTAACCGTACAGGTACTGTCGCAATGGGAACACTTTTGGCATTAGGTGAAGCTAAAACAATTGAGGAAGCAGAAGAGATCGCAAAGGCTGCAAGACCAAAGATTAATGTCAAACCAGAGATGAAAGAAGCGTTAAAAAGAATCTATCCAAATGCATAAGGAAACATTAGGGGGGACGTAATGAACATAACTGATGGAGCGAAAGAACTGTTAGAAAACTTTCTAAATGAAAAAGGTGCAGATGGAATACGGCTTACATCTGTTGCAGGATGCTGCGGACCTCAGTTTACAATTTCTTTAGATCAACCTGAGGAATCTGATACGGTAAAAACCATTAATGGGATCAAAGTTGCTATTGATTCACAAATACCTGCGATTAATGAGTTAACTTTAGATAGAGAAGAGAATGGATTAGTATTGTTAGGGGCAAGCAACTGTTGTTAATGATCTAATAAATGAAAGCCGTGAGATATCTCACGGCTTCATGTAAGAAACGTTGAACTGCTTGTCATTTAACTTCTGCAGAAAATTTAACCACAGAAAAACCGCACCTCCCATTGTTAGATGGTGCCTAACAATGGGGGTGCAGTTCACAGTGATGAGGTTTTTTAGGATTATTTACCCTTTTTCACAAGCTGGATCGCTTCTTTTGATACATAGAATTTGCCATTGCTTTGAACTGTCACAGTGTTTAGATCAAATTCTTTTCCATTCATGATTAAGATATTCTTGTTTGCAGGGATTTCAACTTCTGTTTTTCCTTTATTCACAACTAAAACCGGGTTATTTGCATCTGTAGAATCTACATTTACATCTGCTCCAATTTCTTCGAAAGCAACTTCCGCATCCACGAATACTTGGTTATCTAATTTGTCTAATTCGAAGCCCAATGTTTTTGCAACAGTATGCGCAATGTCAGTATTCTCAACAAGACCTACTGGTTTTCCTGGACCATATGAGTACAGGAATAAATCTTCCCCAGTGTGACCGCCTGTAGTAAAGCCGAGGTTTGCACGATTGGCAAGTAATTGGACAAGTGTTTTACCTAAATCTGTTGATTCTTGAATAGCTTTCGTTTCTTCTTGTGTAGGATTGTCAATTCCATATAACGCTGCAACCTCTAATACGTTTGAATTATCTGGTTTAAGTTGCTTTAACGCTCCTTCAAGTGTCATTTCTGCCTTTTTGAGCGGGTCAATATAAGCAGAAACAGGTGTTGAAGGGTATGATCCGTTTGTATTTTGATTTCCGATTGAGATTCCGCTGTTTCCGTGGTCAGAAACGGCAATAACCATTGTATTTTTATCTTTTTTAGCAAAATCTAGTGCTTCTTTAACAGCTGCATCAAATGCAAGGGTATCACTGATCATTCCAATCGGATCATTTGCATGAGCAGCCCAGTCAGGTTTACTTCCTTCAACAAATAGGAAGAATCCTTCTTTATCCTTTGAAAGAGTTGAAATTGCTTTGTTTGTCATTTCAGCAAGTGTTGGCTCATTTGGATTTGTTTGTGCACGATCAAGGTCATATGCTAGTGCAGATGGTGCGAATGAACCCCATAGTTTACTAGATTTCGAATTTAATAGCTCATCACGTGTCTCAACAAGGTCATAGCCATTATCTTCAATGACTTCTACTAAGTTTTCACCATCTTTACGATTTTCAGCTAATAAAGATTTTTTACCGCCGCCTAAGACAACATCCATATCTTGATATACTTGTTGTTCAGCAATATTGTCGTAATCACTTCTGTGTGCTGCATGAGAAGAAAATGCAGCTGGTGTTGCGTGTTGAATTTCAGAAGTTGAGATAATTCCGGTTGCCTTACCACTTAATTTTGCACCTTCTAGTACGTTTGCAACTGGTTTGTAAGGATTATCTGCTAGAGAAGGATCGACTCCAGGAGAGTTCACTTTTTCCGGAAGTACTCCAACAAATTTATCATTTGATTTATTACCTGTTGCAAGTGCTGTTCCTGCTGGTGCTGAATCAGTAATTGCAGACTCAGCTGAGTAAGTACGGACTCCTCCAGTTAAAATTTCGTCCATCGCAAGTGGTTCTCCTTTATACCATCTAGCAAGAGTTGTTGTAGTAGAGCTAACTCCATCCATGACAAGGACAATAACGTTTTTGGCTTGTTGAGAATCTTTTTTTGCTTCTACCTTCTCGTTTGTTGAAGAGAGTCCTAGTGAACCGAGTGCAAGAGTACCCGCAAGAGTCATTCCAATGACCTTTTTGTTAAATTTCATTTATTCTTCCTCCAATATTTATTGTTAATTTAGTAGTTTGAAAGGTGCGAGAAATATACTTAATCTAGTAATTCTATTTACTCCTTAGCAAACTATCTTATAATCATTTACTTATGTAAGTATATATTTACAGAGTTAACTGAATGTTAAGGGAATGTAAAATATGATTGATAGGACAAAAATGATATTTTTATCCTATATATTCCGAGGGGGTAGTTCCATAATCATGCAATAATCTAGGTTGAACAGGTCTTAATAACCAGGAAATTAGGTGGTTTTAGAGTGAGTTATTGGTTGGTTTTAGTAGATTTGACACAATATACAAAGTCTAAGAGTTTACAATAACGAGTGGACTCCTCTAAGGAGACCACTCGTTACGTTTAACAACAATTTTTCTTCTCATCATCACTTGAACAGCAATCTTCGCTTTTGGCAGTAGCTTCTGACGTTTGTATTTCTTTTTCCTTTATCTCCTCAATCTGGACATTACAACAACTAGAATCCTTTTTAGCATTTTTTTTGAATAAACGAAACATTAAACTCATCTCCATTTCTTTATATTAGATAAAAGATAAATCCTGACAATGTCGACATTGTCACCACGGACAAGACAAAGGTGAAAACTAATTCTTTTTTAAAGATTGATTTTAATAAAATGACTTCCGGTAGACTTGCACCTGCTGAGCTAATCATCATAGCCATAACAGGACCTAAAGCCATTCCTTTCATAATGAGAATCTGTGAGATAGGGATCATACTGGATAGGCGAATATATAAAGGGATTCCTACAATTGCAGCAATAGGTATTAACCACCAATGCCCTTCACCAAAAACAGATGAAATCCATTCTGTAGGAACTAAGCCATGAATGACAGCTCCAATTGCTGCACCCAAAATTAAGTAGGGATAAACACTTTTCATTAGAGCGATTGTTTCTATAAAGGCTAGTTTATAGTTAAATTTCTTGTCACTTTCCTCATATCCCGATATCACAACATTTTTCACATACTTTTCAAAACCAAGTGTTTCAAGTAAAAACCCAATCATAACGGAGAAAATACTTGTTATAACCGTGTAGATGATCGTCACTTTCCAACCGAGTATAACGCCCATTATGGTGATAATCGTTGGATCTAATACAGGTGAGGCAAATAAAAAGATCATGACAATCCCGAAAGGCATTTTCTTTTTCAGCATATTGACGACGATTGGTATGGTAGAACAGGAACAAAATGGCGTAATGAAGGCAAATCCTATGGCTGCTAAAGCAGCAATTATTCGATTTTTGCCAGCAAGCTTTTTCTCGATCTTTTCATATGGGATATACCCTTGTAAAAGACTAATGAGAAAGGAAATGACAATAAATAAAACTGTTAACTCTAAGGCAATATAAATAAAATTCTTTAATGTCTCGATCCACATCGTTTATCTCATCCTTTTAACAGCAAGCTGATTCGCAGCAAAGTGTTGAATCTATTTGTTTTGTTTTTACCAGGGCCTTAACCTTGGATTTGAAACCTTGTTTGAAAGCAATCGAATTGTGAATGGCAGAAACCTCAACGAATTCTTCCTTCTTTAACTTTGAAAGCAAATAGACTTCATACTCATTAAACATCTTGTCATCTCCTTAAAACAAATTATTTTGATATATTAATCAAAAAAAATTGATGTTTAGGTGAAAAAATTTTATCCCACTCTTAACGGGCAGTAAGACCCCCATCTCAAACTTCTATGTTTCAAAGAGGGGAGGTGTGGGATAACCTGACAGTAAAGGTCCTGTAGGTTCAACTATCATCAGCGGGAGATGAAGAAACCCTCACTGATGGAAGTTTTTCACTTGATCAGCAAGTAGGTCTAAATAAGCAACAGAGTTCTGCTGATAATAAGTGATTCACTTCATCTAGATTAAGCTTGTAGTAATTCCATGTGCCTCTAGTCTCTCTAATAATGAGGTTCGCATCCAATAAGATTTTTAAATGATACGATAATTTGGATTGTGTCATGTTGACCATTGGAGCTAGATCATTCACATTTATTTCGCCTTTTTGTGTAAGGAGATTCATGATTTGCAATCTTTTTTTATCGGCGATAGCTTTAAATTTCCCCTCATACATTTCAAAGACTTTTTCTAGAGATACATCCTGTAAATTTATTTCCTGTTTCATCAAAAACACCTTTTTTAAATCAATTTTTTTTGATATTTTAACTATATATCCAAAATTTTCTATTGTCAATGAATTTAATCAAAAAAAATTGATTTAGGTCATTTTAGTTGGAAAGGGAGATAAAATGAACGTCATCATTCAAAATTTAAAAAGGGAACATTGGGATCAAGTGAAAAAAATCTACCTAGATGGGATTGCAACAGGAAATGCCACCTTTCAAATGGAAGCACCGATGTGGGAGGAATGGGACGAGAGTCATACTGCAAATTGCCGATTAATTGCTGCTATTGACAATCAAGTCGTAGGCTGGTCAGCATTAAGCCCTGTTTCAGGCCGATGTGTTTACGCAGGTGTTGCAGAAGTAAGTATTTATATTCATTCGGATTATAAAGGAAACGGAATTGGGCATACATTACTTCAAGCGTTAATTAACTCAAGCGAGGAAAATGGGTATTGGATGTTACAAGCAGGAATTTTTCCTGAAAACAAAGCTAGCTTGGCATTACATAAGAAGAGTGGATTTAGAGAAGTAGGGATTAGAGAGCGAATTGGAAAAATGAATGGTGCATGGAGAGATGTTATTTTGCTCGAAAGAAGAAGTAATGTTATTTGATTATGAGAAGGAAGAAATGGCAATCTATTTGGAGTAATTTAAACGTTTATCATATTGAAAGCTATTAAAAAAATGCTTTTTCTTAAATAACGACTCAGCATTCACGCGATGTTCATAGAGGTGTTGGATGGTGAAGTTTGAAGAAGAGTACTTATACTAGCAGTAGACTGCTTTTTATAGATATTAGTGGATTAGTTTAAATACAACATTTATAAGGAGTTTATTTCTTTGAAAAAAATATTATTACCCATGTTTTGTTTCTCGGTCCTTGTGATTATAGGTGCTTGTCAAAAAAAGTACGATGGAGAATATGTACAATGGGGAGATTCGGAAAAAACTGTTGATACGAATAGATTGGAAGAAAATGCTATTCCATATAAGCTTGAAAATGGACGCGTATATATCCCGGAAGATGCTTTCGACAAGGCTATATACTGCTGTTCTTAAAAGGTACATAATATTAAGGAATACCGTAATAATCGCATAATTCAAATAAAAAAACACCCTTATACAGGATGCTAAGTAAAGTGTTTGATTGCTTGTTGAAGATTCGCAAAGATCGTAATTTTGTTAAAGTGTAAGCCAATTTTTACCTTCGTTTGTGAATTTCTGTTCTAATCTCTGATAAAAAACTACGGTTGCTTATCCTGTTCAAGTAATTCAATTATTCTATCAAGTTTTTGTTCGATGGCCTTATCCTTATTTGGTTGCTGCTGCTTTGTAATAAGTGAACGAACGATAAAAAAGACCACAAAAAATAGACCGAAAATAAAAAGAAACATGATTAATTGAAATATAGCATCACCGATATTCAAATAAGTTCCTTCCTTTACAAGTTTTAGGTTATTATAGCATAAATGATGACTTTGCTTTTATGACATGAATGACAGCATCAAGTTTTAGAGAATGAATCTAAATATCAATTGACCAATCCAAATTGCAATAAGAATCCAAATAAAAATAAAGAGAAAACCAACAAACCAATTTTTCGGCTTTCCATTTTTCTTTATTTCTTCTGCATGGGCTCGGTGCTCCTCTATTACCACTGGCGGTATCAACTTTAATGCCAACAAAATACCGATAGGAACGAGGATAAGGTCATCGAGATATCCTAGAACAGGTATAAAATCAGGAATTAAATCAATTGGACTAAAAGCATAGGCAACCACAGAAATAACGACAACTTTGGCATACCAAGGGACCCTTTTATCCTTCGAAGACAAATAAAGGACAAATAAATTCTGTTTTAAATTTTTTGAAAAGACTTTTAACTTAATTAAAATATTTTGTTTCTCCATGTATGTTGATTACCTCCCTTCTCATTCGATTATAAATTAGACGGAGTTGAATGAATAAACATTATCATAAACAACACGAGTATTTTTGGACTGATATGGCTATTCGCTAAAAATAATGGTTAAAAAGTGGACAATACCTTATCCGTTATTTTCAATTTTTTTATCCTTGGTAGGGAAATTTCCTTGCAAAAAAATGTCAAGGAATAGTCATAACTGCGCTACACTATGTGGTAATTGGATTTTTTGTTATTTAACAGCATGTTTCAGGTTCGTATTACCTTGAAATGGAAGGGGTAGACATGTATTTTTAAATAGAGTAGTAGATTGCAGGTGTGTTTAAGAGGGGGAAGCAATGCTGAAAAAACGATTGAACAAATATTCTTTCTTATTTATCGCCACAGTAGTCATGTGGATAAAAACGTATCTTGTGTACCAAACAAGCTTTGATATAAAAATAGAAAATCCGATGCAGTCCTTTATTCTATTTATTAATCCGTTAAGCTTCTTCTTACTGCTTTTTGGCTTTGGTTTGTTTATGAAACAAAGGGCCAGGAACATTTACATAATCGTTGTTAGTACACTTGGGACGATTTTGTTAATAGGAAATATCATTTTTTATAATTTCTATAATGACTTCTTAACGATTCCGGTATTATTTCAGTCAAGTAATATGGGGGACCTTGGAGGCAGTATTCAAGAGTTAGTTAAGCCAAGCTATTTTCTTTTGTTTGTTGATATCCTGTTTTTAATTTGGTTAGCCGGGAAATATAAAAGCAAAGAAGATCGTGCTGTGACTGTTAAGGAAAAAGTCTCTTATTTTCTTTTAGTTTGTGCAGTTTTTATGTTTAATTTAGGACTTGCTGAAGTGCAGCGTCCACAGCTTTTAACTCGCTCATTTGACCGTGAGATTCTCGTGAAAAACATAGGTATATTTAACTTTCATATTTATGATGGGATTTTTCAGTCAAGAACTTCCGCACAAAGGGTGCTTGCAGATAGTGATGAGCTAGCTGAAATCCAAAACTATATCAATGTAAATAAAAAGGACCCAAGTGATGAGATGTTTGGTATTGCAAAAGGTCGTAATGTGATTTTTGTTTCACTGGAATCTACGCAAAGCTTTGTTGTGAATGAAACCTTAAATGGTGAGGAAATAACACCATTTTTAAATGATTTCATAAATGAAAGCTATTACTTTGACAATTTCTATCATCAAACAGAACAAGGAAAAACCTCAGATTCTGAGTTTATTGTTGCTAACTCATTATATTCGCTGGGACGTGGTGCTGTGTTTTTCACAAATAGCGATAATGAGTATAATGCAATACCCGAAGTTTTAAAGGATCATAATTATTACTCTGCGACGTTCCATGCAAACAATGCGAGCTTTTGGAACAGAGATATTATGTATGATTCCTTTGAAGTAGATCAATTTTATGATATCAAAAGCTATGAGGTAACACGTGAAAATTCAGTAGGATGGGGCTTAAAGGATGGAGAGTTTTTTGAACAATCAGTTGATCTTATGCAGGAATTGCCTCAGCCATTTTATAGCTACTTTATTACGTTAACAAATCATTTTCCTTTTGAGCTGGAGGAAGAGGATAAATTAATTGATGAATTTGATTCATATAGCGGGACATTAAATCAATATATTCCGACTGTTCGTTATCAGGATGAAGCATTAAAACGATTTATTAAAAAATTAAAAGAATCTGGTCTCTATGAAAATTCTATTATCGTATTAATGGGCGATCATTATGGTATTTCAGAAAATCATAATAAAGCAATGGCGAAGTTTTTAGGTAAGGACGAAATTACACCATATGATACGATACAGCTTCAACGCGTCCCATTTTTAATCCATATACCTGGTATTACCAATCACCATCCTAAATTGATTTCAGACATTTCAGGACAAATAGATGTAATGCCAACCCTATTACATCTATTAGGTATTGATACAACTGACATGATTCACTTTGGCGAGGATTTATTTTCACCTGAACGCACGCCATTCGCTGTGTTAAGAAATGGAAGCTTTATCACAGAGGAGTTTATCTCTGTTTCAGATGTGTGCTATGATCGCCAAACAGGTGAACAGCTCGATCGTGAGGGAACATGTGATGTATATGAGGACAAGGCACATGATGAGCTAAGCTTTTCAGATAAAATCATCTACGGAGATTTATTGAGATTTTATAATAGAGAAAAGGAAAGTGTGGAGGAGTAACTTCCACGCTTTTTATTTGTTTTATTCCTTCTTGATTCCTAGGAGGTATTGTATCAAAAGTAATGTAATTTTCGTTGAATAGACACTTAAGTCCCTTCTGATATCCTGAGTGTTTTATCGTTATAGTTCCCTGTACCTCCATTTTTTACGAAAAAGGACGGGAATATTTAACTAAATTTTACATAGTTATACATATATTTACATAGAGTTAATAAATTGTTAAAAAACGGTTGCTATAATTAGAAAATGTAGGAACAAATTAGCGAAATGTGTTGGATTATGTTTGTTATTGAAGAACTATAAAAAAGAAGTTTCTATAGAGATTCTAGGTTTTATGTAGTGTGAAGTAAAAGAAACGATCCTTTTTTTGGTTAATTAGTCATAAATAAATAAGAGAATTAGACTATGTTGAGCTATTGTTGAAGAGAAATGGATTTTGTATGGGTAATTTAGATTTGACAATCAGATGTTGATTAACTCAATAGTAAAGGTTGAAACACAGATGGAGATCTATGCTGTTAATATTCATGATCCAATACCAAATCAAAAAAATTTTGAACATCTCATCAAAGCCCTTTTCCCTCATAAAGAGAATGAGATTAGGAAGTATAAAAAAGTTGGGGATCAAAGGAGAAAGCTTTATGGTGAATTATTATTAAAATATATTCTTAGTAAAAAAGTAAATATTAAAATGAATAAGATATTATTTTCAAAAAATGATTATGGAAAGCCTTTATATAAGGAAAACAAAGGTATCCATTTTAATTTATCTCATTCTGGTGATTGGTGTGTTTGTGCTTTTAGTCAATTTCCAATAGGAATAGATATTGAACAGATGGAACCGCTGGATATACAGTGGACTGAACATTTTTTTCATCCGGATGAGATACAAAGGCTGAAACAATTACCAGAACATCAGCAAAGAGAATACTTCTATAAACTATGGACCATGAAAGAAAGCTATTTAAAAGCAATTGGTTGTGGGCTTTCTCAATGGAGTAAGGAGCTAACTGAAACATATATTGGTGAACAAACAAGTTCTTATCAACACTTTATTTTCAACGAAAATTATATGATTTCGATTTGTGAATTATAAAATGAGGTGTCATAAATGAAAAATATATATAGTGAAATGTTGAATATCAGGGAAGATAATTTTTTTGAGGGAACAAATATAATTAAAGGACTTGCAAAATACCGAAAAGCTGATGTAGATGTTGAAAGGTATATCCATTCAGCAAAAAAAGTTGTTCTGAATAACGATGTTTTTAAAAGCTATGTCGATTTATCAAATCATGATGTAAGGATCTACTCTGATAGATTAAGTGAAGAAGATTTAGTAGAGGTCATTTATTTAAAAAGTGAAAGACATGTCATTGATTTTGTTGATAGGTTCAATACAAAAGCTGAATTTGAAAAAAATAATCATAGAATCATATCATTGAAAATTATCATAACAGATGAATGGTTGTTTCTCTGCTGTATAGGACATCATTCTGTTAGTGATGGCAGGTCAATGTACATCATTATTAATGAAATTAGTGAAGTCTATACAAATGAAAGCTATTATGCTCAAGATAATATAAAAAAAATTAATCAAAAGGAAATGATCGAGCAGCAACAGCTATACCTACATTCGAAAAGGTTTAATCGCGATTATGAGTATTGGCAGAATAAGTTAGGGTCCATTGACAACTCTGCTTCGTTTCCAAAACTCGAACAGGCAAATCGATACATACATCATTTACCTGCTTTATTAAAGGAAAAATTATTTGCACTTTCTGAAAAGGAAAAGGTAGATATATTAAGTTTATTGTTAGTTACAATCGCAAATATTGAACCAGTGTTACTTAATCAAAATGAACCAAATCAGGTAATTGGTTTTGTTACAGATACTCGGAAAAGAGCAGAATATTCGACTATGAATATGTATGTAAATAATATCAGCCTGGTTTTTCATAACCTCCATGAAAAAAGGATAGTTGATGCGTTGTCAGATGCTGGAAAAGAAGTTATGTCCAGTTTAAGGGCTTCAAAGTTTCCTGTCGCAAAATATATGGATACAAAGTATAATATCCTAATTTCTTATCATAAAACTCCTATGACCACACACAAGCTTCAACCCCTTAGTGAATATTGGACAGGCCCTGATAAAATATCAGTGCCTATGGTTGTGACCTTTAAACAAAGAGGAAATGACCTTTATATTGAGTGCGATTATAAAACGTCAAAGTTTGATCAAGAGCTAATCAAGCGCTTTTTTGAAATGTTTGTGTCAGTTCTTGCTCATATAATCTCCAGTATAAGTTCGGGTCAGCATGAAGAGTTGGAACTTAAAGATATCCCGCTTATAAATAGTGAAAAACAAAAAATCTACCCAAATGAAACAATCACAAATCATAACCATTTACAAGAAGCCATTTATGAACATTTAGTCTCTTTACAAAAAGAAGCAATCATATGCGGCAGTGAGTCTATTACATACAAAGAATTAAACACCCAATCTAATAAGGTTGCCAATTTTTTAGTTGAAAAAGGGGTAACAAAGGCAGGAATTTGGGGTGAGAAAAATATCCATTACGTCATTGGTATTTTAGGAGCAATTAAGGCTGGGGTCACCTATATACCTCTAAGTCCTAAAACACCAAAAAATCATATTGAGTTTATTCAAAAAGAACATGATCTCCTTTTATTGAATTCGAATTCTGAGGAAAAAGCAGGTTACCAAGCCATTAGTTCAATTCTCAGTGAATATTCACAAATAGCTGAGAAAGCTTGGGATGTTTCAAACAAAGAAATTTGTATTATTTATACGTCAGGAACAACAGGTAAACCAAAAGGAATCCCAATTAAGAATACTTCAATCGATCATGTGGTGAGACAACAACCGCAATTAAAAGTAGAAGCTTCTGATCACTTATTATTGATCGCGGATACAACATTCGATATTTCTTTATTCTCCATCTATGGAAGCTTAGCGAATGGGGCAAAACTGATTCTGATTCATCATGAAAACTTGTTTGAAGAAGGCTATTTAAAATCGATTTTAACCAAGTATTCAAATGCAATTACTTGTATTACACCTGCCTTAATTAGGGCATTGCCGATTGATACATGGGATCATATGAAATTTCTAACATGCGGCGGGGAAAAATTGGATAAGACACTTGCCGAAGAATTGTTACAAGTAAAGGAAACAACTATTTACAATGCATATGGACCAACCGAAGCGACTATTTTGTGTACGCTATTTAAACTTGATCATCGATTAAAGCATCTTTCAACCGTCCCAATCGGTAACCCAATAAACTCGATGAATATGGTCATTGTCGATTCACTAGGTAGAATTTTACCGGATTATTTTGAAGGTGAATTACTAATTAACGGAGCAGGTGTTATGGATGGTTACTATCATTCTGATAAGGATCCATTTGTCTTAATAGAAGGAGAAAAATACTATCGGTCAGGTGATATTTGCAAGAGAACTGAAGAAGGGATTTATTTTATTAACCGAATCGATAACCAAATTAAAATAAACGGTTATCGAATTGAACTGGATGCGATTGAGTCTGGGTTAAGAGATGTTTTACCAGGGACTGAATTCGTGATAGATGTTTTTCGAAATTCTATTAATGTATATACAACACAGTCGATTGATACGAAGCAAATAAATAATCGATTAAAAGAGGCACTTCCAGAATATATGATTCCAAAAGTATATATGACAGTTCCAGAAATACCATTAACGAAAAATCATAAAGTGGACTACAAGCAATTAAGAAAAAGGATGAATCACGATACTAGTGTTGAGATGAATAAGGAAGAAAAAGCCAAAGTCTTAATGGATGAGATGTCACGTGTCTTGAACATCAAGGAGTTTGATCTCGAGGAATCCTTTTTCTCGTACGGTGGAAATTCATTAAAAGCGATGGAACTAGCTGCCAGAATAAATGAAACCTATGAAACAACTTTAACAAGTATCGATATTCTTAAATACAAATATGTAGATGAAATTGCTGAACATATCATGATGTATGAAAAACGTACAATTCCAACAAACAGTAATGAATCTTTAAGTCCGTTGGGAACACCTTTGTCCCATATGCAGCAAATGATCGTGTTTGATTATTTATTAGATCCAACTTCAACAAAATATGTAATGTGCAAAGTATTTAAGGCACATTCAATTAAACATGCTAAACAATTTATGCAAGCTATTGAAAAGGTTATTAGCCAACATTCTATTTTTAAAATAAATGTTGAACAGCAAAATGGACATTTTGTCCAGAAGGTGAATCAAGCATTTCAAATTCAAAAACAAATGAAGCCGCTTATTACGATACCTAATTGGTCAGAGCTTGTGAAGCCTTTTGATTTGTTTACAGATTCACTTGTGAGATTGTCCTTATACCCTATTAAGCAAGCATTTTATATCATGATCGAGATCCATCATCTTTGTGCAGATGCTACGACCATTCTTCAATTGTTAAAAGAAGTACAAGAGGTTTGTGAAGGCGGTGAGCCGGAGTCATTACCATTTGATTATGCCAGTTATGTTGCATATGAAAAGCAACAAGTAACAAGAGCAGATTTTTCTCAACAGAAAGATCAGATTGTTGAGAAGTTTCGTAATGTAAAGAAGCTGACTTTTCCAACATTATCAAATTCAAATCAGTCCGGGCAGCTCCAGCATAAAGTCAGAAACGATGTGTATAAGCGTTTAAAGAACATACAAAAAGAATTAAATGTTTCCATACAAACAGTTGTATTATCAGCTCTTGGCTTTGTAGGTTCTAAGATGAATGACGAAGATGAGTTTATGTTAGGTATACCTGTAAGCCTAAGGGATCAAATGAATTTATCGTCAGTGTTAGGGCCGATTATTAATACTGTTCCTTGCAAAATTTCAGTAAATCAAGAGGAAACGGTGTTTTCGTATATTAACGAGGTACAGAATGAAATTTTAGAGGCATTAGGTCGTAAACATATTCCATTAAGTGAGATTTTAAAGGAGTTACCTGAGCAACCTTCTATGTTTGATGTTGTGGCTTTGGTACAGGAATTTGTTGATACAAATAAAATCGATGGGATTTCTGAGATTGAAACACCTGTAATAGATGAGAAGTTTAAGATGACCTATCAATTATTCGAAAAAAATGGGGAATTCTTTCTTGATTTATCTTTTAAGGGTTATCAAACAGTTGAGATCGCTAGAATCATAAAGGCATTTGAAGAAACAATCGTTTTATTTGATACAAATTTAGATGAAAAGATATCAAATGTGAATTTTACTCATGATTTATCCATTGTTGAACCGGAAAGGAAGGGTATTGATACAACGATTTGGGATCATGTTCTTCAGTCAGCTAAAAATACTCCTACTCAGCTCGCTCTTTTCCGATCAAAGCGTACCTATGAACAAATGATTGAAGATATTAACCGAATTACATCCAGATTACAAGACTTAGGGATTACAAGAGGGGATATTGTTGCTCATTCTTATGAAAGAAGTGATGAAGGGATTTTACTTCAATTAGCTATTTCACGATTAGGAGCTGCCTATTTACCTGTAAATAGTGAATTAACTGATCTTCAAATTGATGAAATATTACATTCAGCAGGAGTCGTACTCATGATTGGAGAAAAACAGCGTTTTATCAAGACGGTCTCCTATCAATATTTAATGGAGTCGATAACAGCAGTCGAAACCATGTTTAATATAGCAAAGCCTACTGACCTTCTTTATATCATGTTTTCTTCTGGAACAACAGGTAAACCAAAAGGGATAAAAATTTCCCATACGAATGTCATTGCCTTTATTATGCATGGGGATTTTTACAAAGCCAATCCAGGTGATCGTGTTGCACAAATATCAAATAATGGGTTTGATGGTTCAACCTTTGATATTTATCGAGCTTTATGCAATTCAGGTGAATTACATGTCTTGTCAACAGAAGAGGTAAAAAACCCGATTTCTTTATTCAATTATATAAAAAGCCATCAGATTATGACGTTTTTTATGCCGGCAAGCTACTTTAATTTACTCGTTGATGCATTTGATTTGTCTGAGTGGAACGCGATGACACAAATGTATATTGGCGGGGAAAGACTTTCTAAAAAGCATGTGGAAAAAGGATTGTCAATGATGAAAGGTCAAATCATAAATGGCTATGGACCAACAGAAACCACAGTATTTGTGAGTACAGAATGCCTATCAAGAGAGGAAATTAACCCAGTGATACCGATTGGCAAGCCATTAGCCCATCATAAAATTTATGTGCTTGACGATCAATTAAATCCTGTTCCGAAAGGGTTTATTGGAGAATTATATGTTGGCGGTCCTAGTATTTGTCATGGATTTCTGAATGCTAATGAAGCGGAACAATTTATTTGGAATCATGACATGTCAGAGAAACTGTATAAAACCGGTGACTTTGTCCTAATGGATGAATCCGAAAAGCTGTATTTTATCGGACGAAAGGACGATCAGATTAAACATAGCGGATATAGAGTTAATCTCTCTGAAATTGAAAAGAAAATAGAGACCATACCATCTGTAGAAAAAGCGACCGTTCTATATATTCATAATGAAATCATTGCTTATATCAAACTAAAACAAGGCGGCCATTTGACTCAGGTTCAAGAAGTTATCACAACAAGATTTGCTAAATACATGCAGCCGAATAAAGTTATTCAAGTAGAATCATTTCATTTAAATTCGAATGGGAAAATCGATAAACAGAAATTAAAAGAAAAAACACAATAAGGGAGAATGAAAGGAATGCATAAAGTAGATCTCGATGACTTACAAGAGCTATGGAAAGAAAGTTTAAAGCTAAACTACATAGATCCGAAATTAAACTACTTTCAAAGCGGTGGAGCATCATTAGAAATCATGAGTTTAATTGCAAAAGTAAATAGTCGGTATAATTGTCAAATTGATATTAAAAGGTTTTTTCAAAACCCGACTTTTCCTCTTTTAGAGATATTAGTAACAGAAGCCATTCAAACATCCTTGAATGGAAGAGTCATTGAATTGGAACAACAGTCTTATACAAATAGAGAGAAAAGATCTCATAAAGACTTTTTTTATCCTCCTTCAGCTGCTCAGGAATTAATTTATTTAGATTTGATTCGTGATCCTAATACGACTAAATACAACATTACTAAAGTATTTCAAGTAAATGGGGATTTGGATATTAAAAGATTTGAACGAGCTATAAGAACAATAATAAAAGAGCATGATGTTTTATCTAGTCAATTTAAACGATCTGAAGGCAAGATAGTTTCATATAAGAGTGAGAAGGAATTTGTCATAGAAATAACAGAAGAGGATATTCGCTCGATTCAACATAGCAAGGCTTTTGATTTAGAAAATGATTTGCTCCTGAGAGTCGTATTTGTGAAAAATCAAGATAAAAACTATCTAATTTTTGATTCTCACCATCTGATTTTAGATGGAGCATCAGTAGCTATTCTATTACATTTTATCCAAAACACAGTTGTTTTCGGGGAAGACTTTCTGTTCGCGAATGATACAGAGTCATATAAAACATATGTAGATTGGTATAACAACTACCGCAATTCACCTGATTATCAGCAAAAATTAATAAATACTTGTCATAAATTAATTGGCTATGAACCAACTGTGTTGCCACAGTATAAGATGAAAAATAATGAATCCATTAGTTTTCTAAATAAAAAGTTAAAGCAAGAGAGCTTAGAAGCTTTGGATAAGCTTACAGGAGCTTATGGAAAGAGTGAATTCGTTACCTTATTATCTGCGTTTTATCTTACTCTTTATGCATTTACTGGTGAGGAAAACCTATTAATAGGTACACCGACTGCGGTTCGTCCGGGGCCTGAGTTTGAGAAAATGATTGGCATGTTTGTGAACTCAATCCCATTGAGTATAACCCTGTCAATGAATCAAACGATCAATGATTATATACAGCAAGTGTCAGAAGTAGTAGCAGAAGGATTAAGTAATCAGGAAGTGACAAATCAAGACTGTTTACATTATCTAAAGGAGCACCAGCATTTAGAACAATCAAGTTTATTTTCTACCTTGTTTCTAGTAGAAAACAGTTTAGACAGCATTGAATTTGATGAATTTTCGCTGCAAGCAAGAGAAGATTTTGATGTCGTATCTGCAGATCAAGTGATGACTTTCAGAATTAGAAAATCAGAGGAATATATAATGGATGTGAATTTTGATCCTAGCCTCTACAATACCGAGATCATCAATTCCTTTTTCGATACATTTGAAAGAGTATTAATTCACTTAGCAGACGATCGTGTGAAAACAGTAGAAGAGATCAAATTTATTTCTGCAGAAACAGAAAAAACGATTTTTGATCATATCGAAAAGGTTGTCACAAAAGAAATTGACCCGATTGTAAGCTATAGCTTATTTGAACAATTCGTATCGACACGAGCAGATGAAATATGTATTGAAGGGTTAAGTGAGAAGATCACCTGGAAAGAAACAGATCAACAAGTATCCAAAGTGGTCAATTATCTTACACAATTTGATGATATACTAGACCGCCCAATTGGTTTGGCGTTTGATCGTAATCATCATATGTTTGTAGCTATTTTATCTGTGCTGAAAATCGGTGGATGTTTTGTTGCGCTAGATAAAAAATACAGCCAACAACGTAAGCAGGAAATTATGGAAGAAACAGGGATGTTATACATATTAGCTGATGAGGATATGGATTTTTCTTCAGAACAACAAACGGTTATTAATATTACCAAACTGCCAATAATCCAAATCACGAACACAGATTTTACTCCAGCAGATATTTTATCAGATCCTGATAAAAATATGACAATTGTATTTAGCTCGGGTACAACAGGACGGCCAAAGGGAGTTCAGATGTCTTACAGGAATTTTTCTCATCTCCATAAAAATATCGATTTTTTAGAAGTATCACAGGAATCTAGAGTATTAAGCATCACTAATTTTACATTCGATGTATTCCTGACATCACTCTCTTTTATGCTTTATAACGGTGCTACCACTGTTTTAGTAGATGATCAAACGATGTTAGATTCAAGTCGCTTAGCTCAATTTACGAATCAAAAGGGCATTACACACATATGCTGTCCAACAAGTATTTATCATAACTTCAAAGAAGCGGATGTCCCTTACCTAAAAAATACAAAGTTGTTAGTTGCTGGAGAAAGAATGAGTTATGGGCAATCCAAAGCATTTTTCGGGCAAGGACATAAACATATCTACAATGGCTATGGACCTGCAGAATCATGTGTATATAGCTCTTACCACTTAATTTCCGAGCAAGACTTTGAATCTGATTTTAATGAGATTTTAATTGGAAAACAATTAAAGGAAAATATCATAGTTTTAGTAGATCAATATAATAGAGTGTTACCAAAGTACGCCAGAGGAGAAATAGTTATTTTCGGAAACACGTTAACAGCAGGCTACTTGAATCAGAAGGAGTTAACAGAAGAGCGGTTTACTTACGAGATTATTCCCGGTCATAGAGGTTTTAAGACAAGAGATATTGCTGCAAGGGTAGCAGATGACCAATATATCTATATTGATCGAATTGATACGGAGATTAAAATTCGTGGCTATAGAGTGAACACAAAGGATGTCATTAATGAAATTGAAAAGCAAGTAACAACGAATAAGATGGCCATTTTTTCAGAAAATAATATGTTAATGTGCTTTATTGAAAGTGATATGGATGTGGAGGTAAATGGGTTACTTGCTAGATTAAGAGAACGATTACCTTCCTACATGATTCCTTCAGTTATCCAACAGGTAAAAGCTATTCCGCTAAACCATAATGGAAAAGTTGATAAGAAGAGATTACTAGAGCTCGCTGCAAATGAATCAAATAAATCTGATAACGATCCCATTTCTTTTCAAGATAGCACCGAAAAGGACTTATACCATATTTGGAAAAAGGTTTTGGGGAATTATGCTTCGATAACTAGAGAAAGTAACTTTTTCTCGGTTGGAGGTCATTCGTTAAAAGTGATGGAGCTCCAATATGAAATAGAAAAAACATTTCATGTGAGGGTTCCAATCAATATTCTCTTTGAAAAAATGGTGTTAAAAGAACAAGCGGCTGAGATCCATCAGCATCATGCTGAATTTGAAATCTTAAAAAATGAGATTACACATGGCAAAAGATTTCCACTTACACCATTTCAGGAATCGTTGTATACGCTCTATCTTCAAGATCCAAAAAGTACAAGGAACAATATTGTTCTGTTAAGTAAAATTCAGAATACAACCAATATCAATGATTTAAAAAGAAGAATTGAACAAGAGGTTGAGCAACAAAGTATCTTTAAAACAACGTTTGTCCATGAAAATGGAAAACTGTTACAAATGTTAGATGAGCGTCTATCATTTTCTATAGAAGAGGAATTTATCCGGAATAAAGACCAAATCAAATCATCCATTCGTCCATTTGATCTCCACAATGACATGTTGATCAATGTAAAGATTGTTCATTTACCAACTGAAACCTTCTTGTTAGTCAATATTCACCACATAATATTTGATGGTGAATCGGCCAAGATCTTTGTTGAAAATCTATTGAAACGAAACCATTTAGAGCCTGTCAGAGAATCTGATTATCATTTCTTTGATTATGCAACATATATTGACCGTTATCGACAATCTGATCAATATACAGAGGATGCAAACTATTGGAAGCATCTTGAAGGGATCAAAAATGTTACATGGCCATATGACTTTGAAGAAGAGGTAAGTAGAGAGAAGGAAGAAGTGGCATCTGTTTCTGAATTGGTTTCAAAAGAAATGCATCATCAAATCAATACGATCGCACACCGGATAAATGTGCCTAAAATATCAGTGTTAATGTCAGCCTTCCATTTAGCGATTGGTAAAGTAAGCAGTGAAAGCTCCTTTGCGATTGGGACATCGATTGGATTAAGAATGGATAATGAATTTAAACAAACCATCGGTCCATTTGTTAACACTTTACCGATTTATGCAGAGATTAATCAGAATACAGCCGTAAGTTCATTTGTTAAACAACTGAATCAACGATATTTAGATGGGATTAAACATATCCATATTGGCTTTCCTGAAATGGTGACGATATCCAAAGTAGAACGAGATAAAAATAGCAACCCTTTATTTAATGTGATGTTCATTTATCAACCAGAATATCTATCTAGTCATAATGAAATCGAGGAACTAGGTTTAACAGATGGGGAGCTATTAAATGTCTCGGAAAAATTTGATCTGACAATGAATTTCTTAGATTGTGGAGATCATTCCAAAATCCTTGTGACATTTGATGCAAACAAATATCGTTTACAAACCATGAATATCTTAATTGACAAAATGATGAAAATCTTATCGGAAATTCATAAGAATCAAGAAATTCTTATCCAGGACATTCATTATCAAACCGAACGAGAAAAGGAAATTTTAAATTCGTTTCCAGACTATTTTGACGAAAATCCAGCTAATGAAACAATTTTAAGCTACTGGAATACGCATGTACGAGAATGTCCTGAAAAAATATGTATAGAAAAAGAAGAGGTTAGCTATACATTTTTAGAAATCGATCAAATGGCAAATTATTTAGTGTCTGAAATGCAAAATAGAGGAGTTAATCAATTTGACCGTGTCGGATTTTTATTTGACCGAAGTATTGAAATGTATGTTTCACTTATTTCGATTTTAAAGGTCGGTGCGTGTTACGTTCCACTTGAAATTGAAGCTGAGGATATGTACCTGCAAGGGTTAATAAACGATGCTGGTATCAAACTGCTATTAACTGAAAACAAGTTTAAGGAACGGCTAACAGCTGAACAACATATTGTTGTTTCCTTGGATCAATGTTTAGAGATAGATATAAATGAATCATATGATAGTACTGCAACGTTAGCGCTGCTGTACACATCAGGTACAACTGGAAAACCAAAAGGGATTTTAATAAGCCATGATAATATGATTAATTTATCAAATGCTGAACCTGGAAATAAGATTACTCGTCAAGACACACTCATACAAATTGCAAATTATACATTTGATATATCATCCGTTACATTTTTCAATTCTATCATTAGAGGCGCCAAACTCCTGTTATGTGAAAAAAGTTATATCTATGAAATTGATAAGCTAACAACGTATATGAAGGAGAAAAATGTCACATATGTTTTCCTGCCAACTGCAATTTTCCATTTGTTTGAAAAGGAGAGGCTGAAACAGCTAAATGGAGTCACCTTTATTGCAGGTGGTGAAGTGATGTCAAAACATAAATTAAAAGATTTCTTAGAAATTGAACACATTAATATTTACAACATGTACGGTCCAACTGAAACATCAGTATATAGTACGATTCATCATGTTGAGAAATTGGACAAAGGGCCGATTCCTATAGGGAAACCAGTTGAAAATACAGTTGTAAAGGTAATCAATGATGCCAATACAATTTGTGAAGTAGGAGAAATTGGAGAGTTTTATATAGGAGGAAGAGGTGTTTCAAAGGGCTATTTAAATCTTGAGGAAGAAACAGCGAAACGCTTTGTCAAGTTGGATGGAAGGACCTTTTACAGAACAGGTGATTTTGTCCGAATTACCTCCCATGGACAGATTGAATTTTTGGGTAGAAGAGATAAACAAGTAAAAATAAATGGAGTTCGAATTGAGCTGCATGAAATAGAAAATGCCATTAAGAAAGAGTTTATGCTCAATAAGATGACGATTATTTATCATAAAAATCAATTACTAGCATTTATTGAGGATGAATTCGACAAAGTGACTTTGCAAAATAATGTGAAGAAAATTTTATCATCCTATAAATGCCCGTCAGATTACATCAAAGTAGGTGAAATTCCATTAACGGTAAGAGGGAAAATCGACGAAAGAAAATTAATTCGCCTATATGAAGAGTCAGTGGTTCAAAAGGAATTTTCACATAATGAGATCGAATTAAATCCTGCTGAAATAGAGTTAAGGGAGCTGTGGTCTAAGGTACTAAAACTGCCATCCGAAGCAATTGGTAAACATGATAATTTCTTTGAAATTGGCGGATCTTCGATTCAAGCAATTTCACTTGTTTCTCAAATGAGAAAGGCAGGCATGCCTGTTGAGTTTGAGGATTTAATCACATTTCAAACAATTAATGAAATGAGCATTTACCTGAATTCCAAAGGGGAAATGGATAAGCAGGAATCCGTTCCGAACAGCTTTGATGAAGTTGTTATTGTGTTTCCAGCCTACATGGAAGAAACCATATATAAAGAAATATCAAAGCAATTAATGAGCCATCTCAAAGATAAAACAGTGTATATTTTAGATTTTTATTATGAAAAGGATTATATCGAGCATTACACAAATAAAGTCATAGACATTATTGAGGCTCATGGCGGAAACATCTATTTGTTCGGTTATTCATTTGGCGGTGTCCTTGCACATGAGGTTTCCATTAATTTAAAACTAGCAAATTATCGTATTAATGGGATTGTGATGCTTGATTCATATTTCGCAAAAGGGAAAGATTTTTATAAAAAAATGCTAAGAGGAACATTTTTAAGTAAAAACTTAGCTGCTTATCAATTGGAAAAAGCATATCCGCAATTTAAAGAAATAGATAAAGATCTTAAGTTTGAGCTTATTGAAAAATTTGAACGTTTTTATAAATTAACAAATACGATTAAAACAACAAATCTTTATGCGGAAGTTCCCCTTTACTTTGTTAAATCTCAATCTTCTATGAAGAATATTGAAGACACTAGAGGCGAGTGGAAAAACATCTATACAAATCAATATTTTGAATACAACACACCTGTTTCGCATACAAACATGATGAAATTTGAAGAGTTAGAGGTCATGTCAGAAATAGTAAAAGCGATATTTGAAAAGGAATTACAAGGTGAGAGAGTTGAGGTAGGATCCTATGGCAACTAATCTAATGCTGGTTCCTTGTGCAGGATGCAGTGTCATCAACTTTAGTGAATTAATTAAAAAATTAACGGATGAAGACATTGTGGTCAGTCTAATAAAGTTATCAGTTGACTATGCAGAAGCAATTCAATTAGATGAGATCATAGCTGAAATGGTTGATATCATTAGGCATTCCTCTGAAAAAATCGTTTTATTTGGTCACAGTATGGGGGGCATTCTAATACTTAAGCTATTAGAATGCCTGTCTCCAAATGAGTTAAATCAGATAAGTGGAATCGTTTTTTCCTCATCTGTTCCCCCCCATACATTGGAGACATTGCAGAGGAAGATACCGAATGTTAATAGTGATTCATTTCAAGAATATTTAATAGAGTTAGGGAACCTGAACAAAGCGCATTTTGAAGATGAATTTTTTAAAGAGTATCTATTTGAAAGGATAAAACGGGATTTTTCTATTTTAAAAGAGTTAGAGTTACAGGCAGATATTGATTACAACGAAATTTTTAAGAAAATCCCAACTCTTGTTTTAAAAGGGGAAGAGGAGCCTATGCATGAAGAATTTTTATTACAGTGGCTGGACTACGAAAATATAGACATGAAAACACTTAGTGGAGATCATTTTCACTACAAGCAAAATACAGAGAAAATTGCGTTAGAAATAAAGAAAAGGGGTGTTCTCATTGATTAGTTTAAAGAATGTGACAAAATCTTTTGGCGAGAAATCAGCTAAATTTCAAGTGATTAAAGGAATAGATCTTGACATAAATGACCATGAATTTGTTGTTTTATTAGGACCTAGCGGAAGTGGAAAGACAACATTACTAAATATGATTAGCGGATTAGAGGTTGTAGATGATGGAAGTATTAACTATGACTCTACTGATATCACAAGTTTATCAAATTCAAAAAGCATTAAGTTTCGCAGAGAAAATATTGGTTACATATTTCAACAATACCATCTGTTGCCGAACCTGACTGTGAAGGAAAATATTGAGCTGGGTGCAAGTGATAAACAACAATACAAAGAAATTGATCAAATGTTGGAAAAGGTAGGGCTTGAGAATCATCGTGATAAATTACCTTCTGAATTATCAGGAGGACAGCAACAAAGAACGTCAATCTTGAGGGCATTGATAAAAAAACCAAAAGTACTAATTTGTGATGAACCAACAGGTGCATTGGATCAAAAATCCGGGATAGCCGTTTTAGAACTGATTCAAAAATTTTATGAAGAAAGTGATATGACAGTGATTATGGTCACCCATAATGATAAAATTGCTCATTTAGCAAATAAGGTTATTTACATAAAAGATGGTGTAATTGAAAGAACGGAAGAAAATACACCGAAAAAAATTAATGAAATTGAGTGGTGAAAATGAAACAAATAAATAAAGAAATCAGAAGATTTACACTTAAAAGAAAACTGGAGCTGCTTGCTTTAAGTATTTTTATCTTGTTAATTACCGCATTATTTAATTATTTATGGAGCGGAGTTAATCAGATAGAGGCGAATTACAAGGAAATCATGAAAATATCGAATGTGGAAGAATTTCGCCTTTTACCTGAATTTGAATTTGAGGAATATGCAGAAGAAATAGCAGATGATTATTCGATCTCTGCCGATGATCTGGCAAATCTTTCGCCAGCAGAATTAATGGATAAGTACCATATTAGTACAGCTGATTATGAGCGTGAAAGTATAGAAGCCTTGGAGGATAAATATCATTTTCAGTCTGAATTATATGAAGAAGCTATTCTAAAAGAAGATAAGATCACTTATTTTATCACTCCTTACAATGGTGAAATTGACAAAATAAGCTATTCAGAAGGGGAAAGACCTGAAAGTGGAGAAGTAGCCATCTCATTGCAGTATGCAAATAGTCAAAATATTAAAGTGGGGGATGTCCTTTCACTTGATGGGAAAGAGTATAAGGTCTCAGGGTTAACATTTAGCCCTCTTCAACTATTACTATTTTCAAATGAGTTTTCTGAAGATATGTTTAGCCGCTCAAATGCAGGTATTATCATGAGCGAAAATGACTTCCGTGATCTAGATGTATCAAGGAACCATGTATACTTGGCTCAATTTGATGAATCTGTAGAGGCTAAAGATCATGAGATTGATAGGATGCAGGAGGATGATCTAGTTGCTTCTGTTTCTACACCAGATCAAGTTCCTACATTAAACACGATTCAAACAGATATTAATACAAATTATTATTTGAGTTTAGTTTCTGTTATTACTCTATTCATCATTACTGTGTTTTTAATCGTGATTATTCTTAATAATCAATTAGCTAAATTAAACCATGAATTTGGTATTATGCTTGCAATTGGGATCAAAAAATTCCAAATTCTAAATGCATTTCTTGTTTACTCTTTTATCTTCGTTCCTTCGATCCTTTTAGGGACCGTTCTCGGAATCATGATGCAAGGAGGTATTTTTGCTCAATTCAGTGCCATCTATAATCTGAATTTTTTACTAGAAAATAATTATGTTGATTCGATCATTTTTGGACTTTCACTTGCAGCATTTTTGGTGCTACTTGTGATCATGCTTGTATTACTTAAATTAAGAATCCCTGCCTTAGCTTTAATAAAAGGTGATTCTAAAACGAAAACGAGCATCTTTTTTAAATCATTAAAAAAGGCTTTTCGATGGCTTCCGCATAAAATGCAAATTAAAAGTTCATTTGCCTTTTATAAAGTCTCATACCTTTTAACGATGATGATGACGATTCTGATTGTCTTTAATATCTTTTTAATTGGGTTTAACCTGGTTTCTTCCAATCAAAAAGACTTTGAATCATATGCAAGCAATCTAAATTATTCCGAATATGGAGTATTTGAAACAACAGAGACAAGTGATGAAGAAAATATAGGTATTCAGGCGGCTTATGAATTAATAAATGTTCATTCTCGTCAGCTGGAAAACGAAAATTTATCAGTTTTAGGATTGAAGTCAGATGGAACAGGATTTGAGCAAATTCACGAGTTATTAGATGATCCTGACAGTATCGTGATTACAAAAAAATTAGCGTATCAGTATGATCTAGATGCGGGTGATACCATTACATTGGAAATTGATCATCAGCCTGTTGAATATACAGTAAGTGCCATTAATCCGCTAAATTTTGATTCGAATAATTATGTAACGATTCAATCCTTATGGGAACATGATCCAACATTTGATTCTAGAGAATTTAATATCTATTTTGCTGACAATGAGAATGATGATCTGCTGGATGAGGCGGATTATACCGTTAGTAAAACAGATGAAGTGAACCAAGTTAGAACAAGCTTAAACCAAATGAGTACGTTGTTAACATTACTATTTATTGCAACATCCATTATTTCAATCGTCTTGCTTGTTCTGATTGGGAACTTAAGTGTGAAGGAAAACCAAAAGGCCATTAAAATTTTAAATTTACTAGGTTATAGCAGGTTTCAAACCTTTCAATTATCAACAGATGTTTATAAGATCCCTATTATTATTTTCAGTTTAATCGCTATGCTAATTAGTCCATACATTTTAAGTGCGTTTGAATCCTTGATAAATGATAATGAGTCAAGTATCTATATTGCTCTTGAGAATAGTCCGGTAACGGCGATGATCGTAGTTGTTATGCTTCTGGTTATTTATTATTTAGTGTTTTTGTTTACATATTTAATAGATACTCGAAAAAATAAGTAGATTGTCATTTAGATACTGGAAAATGGAGGATTTTATGAAAAAATTAACAAAATCAGAACTCATTTCAGAGTTCATTACACACATAGGAGACATGCTTTTTTATCCAGCTTTAATTGCCTATGCATTATATTTTGAAAAGAGTCCGATGTTTTTAGCCCTAATTGCAGCTTCAGAACATTTGCCATCTATTATGGCACCAGTATATGGCTATCTAGTTGATAAGGTTGATAAAAAAGTTAGATCCCTGTTTATTATTGCTGTCATCCAGGCGATCCTCTATCTTATCGTCGCATTCATCATTAATGATGTAAGCGAGCTGGTATTTACACTGTTAATTTTGATTAATTTTATTTCTGGTAGTCTTAACCGGTCATACAATGCTACGTCAATTACTTTGGTTATCAATGAACTAAAGGGCGAGGAAGAGATAAAGCAATATCGATCAATGTCGATTAGTATTCGCACAGTTGTCATGATTATCGGACAGTTGCTTGGTGCTGCTTTACTTTTATATATTAGTGCTCAATCCCTTGCGATCATTAACTTAATCAGTTTTGTTCTGCCAATATTACTTGTATTAAAGTTCCTAAAATATTACCGGAAATCTGAAGAGTCTTTAAGAATAAAAAGAGCTAGTATGCAAACTCAGACACCGCTAGATATTTTCAAAGAAGTTATCGGAAAAAAGGAACTAACCCAATTACTTTTCTTTGTAGGGATGATAAATTTTGTTGTCATACCGCTATCTACAGTTTTTATTCCGGAAACATTAAAAAGCATTAATATTGAGGAAACGGTCATTCCTCTTTATTACGCCATAACGGTTGCAGCATTTGGAATTGCGACCATTTTTGGTGTTATGCTTTCACAAAAAATGAAGATTCGTAATCAACATATTTTTTCCATATTAGTAAATTTAATTTTTCTAATATGTATCTATTATGTTCTTACATCTTTTGTACAATCCTATTATCAATTAGTGCTTTTAGCGATTATGTATGGGTTAACCATTGGCGTATTTAATGTATATTCAGAAACATTCTTTTATTCTAGTATTCCAGTAGAGAAAACAGCAACATATAACGGGGTTATGCAGTCAGTTACGTTAGGTGCCGGGGTTATATCCAGTCTATTGTCAGGAATCTTAATTGGAACGATTGGTGTTCAATATACCTTTTTATTGTATGGATTTTTATTGTTACTACTTGGATTTATAGGAAAACAGATGAAAGCAGGTCCTAAAATAGAAGATAAAAACGAGCGTTTAGCATAGTGTATGTCTTCTTTTACAGGCTTTAAAATTGAATAAATAGTGGAAGGGATACAAAATGGTTGTATTAGGGGTAATCGGTACTAGCGTCAGTTTACTAATTATGTGGTTTTTATATGTTAGATATTTTCCAGTTCTAGATGTAAAGGAAATAGAAGCATTACATCAAATTGATGAGAACCTTAGTATTGTTGATGTCCGTGAATTTAATGAGGTGTCGAAAAATAATCCAGAATTAAATACAACACATATCCCGCTTAGTTATATTCAACGATACTACACGGATTTTCACTCGAAGGAGATTGTTCTCATTGTTTCAGACAACCTTGGGAAAAATATAGGCATACGATTTTTAAGAAGGAAAGGGTTTAAAGTTAGAGGCTATATCAATGGAGCTATGAAATGAGTATAAAACGTTACTCGTTTAAGGGAGATTGATGAAATATGAAAAGAACTGCTATGTTGAAGAATTTATCAGAATCTATCTTTGAATCTAGTAACATTAAAGACAAGCATTTTCATTCGAACAACCAATGCGATACATTATTTAAAAATACCAAAATTGAAAATGTGGAGTGGAAATATACCAATATGACTCACTCTAGATTTGAAAATAGTTCCCTTAATGAGACAATTTTTGATCATTGTAATCTTGAACACATCTTATTCGAAAATATTGATTTTAGTAAGACAATGTTTTTCCATGTTAATCTAAGAGCAGCTGTATTCAAAAACTGTACGATTAAGCAATCTGCATTCTTTCATTGCCATTTTGAAAAAGCAACATTTGTTGAATGCAAAGTGGATCTATTTACTTATGATTCATTAGGAAAATGTGTGGATGATGCAGATCATATAACACTCATTGATTAATGTCATTCTAACGAACCAAAAAATGAATATATACCTATTAAGTAGTGTTTAGAGCTTTACGGAGAAACAAGAAGGTGTAATGGAAAGGACTTCATTCATTCCTGCTTAACGGCTAGAAGTCATCCAATTTAAATGGATGACTTCTAGTCATTTTGGTCAGTTCTTGTTCGTACATGCTCATGTAGGCGAGGAATTTATATTCAATTCACACTTAAATAACTAAATATTTATTTAATGCTTGCTGCAGTGTTCCAAGCGTTTCTGTCCTATGATCAAATGAGACCCCGAGGCGGACCATTTTTCGAACCACTTCTGCTCTAAGTCCCGTAATAACTAAATCACATCCCATCATGGAGGCACCTTTGATGATCTTTAATAGCTGGTCGATAACTTCAGCTTCCATATCTGCAATTCCTGATAAATCAATAATCAATGTCTGAATACGAGATACTCCGATTTCCGTTAGAACCTTTTCCTCGAGAATATGTGCTCTGAATTCATCGATTTTTCCAATCAATGGAAGGATACAAACCTCAGAATTAATGGGAATGATCGGAACAGATAAGTTCTCCACCATTTTTCTATGGGCTTTAATTAAAGAATCTTTGTATGTAGAATAACTAATAAAAAAACTATTTAGGAATCCGTCGATTCGATTATTGATTTCTTTTTCAAGATTGAAAAAAGTGGGCACAACTCCCCCGTTTGTCAATTGATCATATTGGTTTATAAAATACCACATTGATCTCCGAATGGCTTGAATCCACTCGAGTTTAAATGTTAAATCAATGGAATGAGTAGACCAAGCAATGCCTTCTTTTTTTGCGAACAGCTGAAGTTCATTTTCTTGCCCATCAATGATGTATGTAACAAGCTTTTTAGCATTATTAACAAGATCAATGTTGCCGATTGCCAGGATTTCATCGATCTTGTCACTTACATTAACAGCCTCTGTTAAAAGCCTCTTCGAATTGTTGAATATTGTTTTCAAAGAAATCCTTTAGTTCATATGAATCTAGGAATTTGAATTTCATAACGATACCCCTTTTTGCTGAATTTTTTAAATTCAATACATCTTTATTTTAAGCTATTTGTATTAAAAATAAAATGTATCTCCATCCTTATAAAATTGGGAACCATTCTCTTTTAAGAATCGTATTACATATTAACATGTCAAAAACTAAAGAAGGCATCTATTCGAAAGGCTGTTTTCGCAAGCTTTGTTGCTTTGTAATAAGTGCCTGAAAATGGTTGATTGGAGCTTCAGGATGCTCGCTTTCTGGGGGCGGGCGGTGAGCCTCCTCGTCGCGCATAGCGCTGTGGGATCTCAGCTGTCCAGCTATTCCCACAGAAGTCTCGCATATCCGTTCCAATCAACCTAATCAGTTTATGTTCAATGAACTTATTAAAAGAGTCATTCGAAAAAATATTGAGCGAATCACGAGTACGTATAACGATGAAGGAGGATAAGAGATAGTGAGTATTTTTTTGGCTTATGTCATCATATTTTTATTAGGTGCAACACCCTTTTTTGAGGTAGTTGGGGTGATCCCAATAGGAGTTGCAGCAGGTCTTCCGGCTATTCCTGTGATGATTCTTGCTCTTTTAGGAAATATCCTTACACTTTGGCTGCTCATTTTTCTGATGGACCGTGTGAAAAAATGGCTTCAAAGGCGTAAAGAAAAGAAAGGCAAGGATGTATCGGAGAAAAAGCAAAAGCGTGCAGAGGCTATTTGGAAGAAATACGGTTTACCTGGGCTAACCTTTGTTTCCCCATTTTTGATCGGTAGTCACCTCGGGGTCATTTTAGCGATGAGCTTTGGAGGGACGAGAAAGCAGATTATGCTTTGGATTACCGTTAGTGTGATTTTCTGGGCTATTGTGATGGGAGTGATCTCATATTATGGTTTTGACTTTTTATTTAACCAGACAGGACAGGATGGATTTTTAAAGGATTTATTAGATACTGAGTAATGACGCGATGTGTCTGATAAGAAAACGGACAGTAGGAATTTGCTGTCCACTTTCTTATTGGTTTAGAGGGGGTGCTTTCTTGAGGTAATTTCTCATCATATCAAATGGACGCCATATAAGCTAAATCTGTAGTTGAATGGGTACATAATCCTACATAATAGTCTCCGAGATTCCCTTCATAAACGAATTCAAAAACATTCTCTTTAATGAGATCATTTGGTGTAATAAGTGAAAGGGGTTTTGAAAAGTCAACACATTCACTCTCTTGTAATACAGTAGCAACAAATTGTGAACAGAAAAAAGCGTATTTTCTATCAACTCGCTTTTTTAATAAGAGGGCAAATAATCCTAGTAGATTATAACGGTATAAACACTTTTCTTCATTAATTTTTTGAATGTAGGATTGCATTTTTTGATATTGAGCAGTAGAGACAGGACAACTGTATATCTTACAATTTGCTTGCTTGAAAAAACATGAATCCATGTCTTCCTTCACAAAGCCGCCAGTGAATGGATTCGAAGGTGATGTTCTTCCAAAGCTATATACATTCGATAAAGATTGATCAAAAGAAATAGATGCATGATTAAATGGTTTTTTTGTATATAATTTAATTAATTTTGTAAACAAGGTCCCTGTGTCAGTTAGTAAAATATAGATCTTTTTTTCAGCCACATTAAATCCTCCCCGCGATAATTCATAAAGCCCAAGTTCTATTATTAAGAATTTAGGCAGTCGAATGAAGAAGCTATGGCTGTATTTGGATCTAAGTCTATAGACGGAGGGGACAGAGACAGAGGACCTGTCCCCCTGTTCCGCCTCATATACTCATCCTATGTAACCATCTAATTATTTTCCAATTTATGAGTAAAAGGGAATAAAGGACCGGATAGATCAAAGCAGAATACCATAATTTCCATCCATTATAATGAAAGAAACCTGTATTCAAGGCTGTCCATTCATAGGCTAGTGCAAATAAAGTCCATCCTAATATGTAATATAGGGACGTACTGAATTTTTTAGAGGCAGGGTAAAAATTCAAAAATATGATATTAACAGATGGATAAATCCAAAACACAACCCAAAGAGTGATATAGTCGATCCCCGGATTGAAATACCAATACAAGTTGAACTTAAATTCTAAATAGATATCTGTAATAAGCTGAAGTACAGTTGAAAATAGAGAAGTTGTATACATTTCAAAAAAGGAAATTCTTTTTGGCATATAGTATATGATTAAACCGAATATGATGACAGAAATAAATAAAAGTAAAATAGGAACACACCCCCATTATCATTTTTACCAATGCTTTTATTTGATAAACTATCTCAAACGTCACTTCACAATCCTTATATGTGAACGATTCATTAACATTTTCAATAAGAGTTGTATTTAAAAAGAGGTCATCATATAATAAAACCATCACGTTACAGTTTGGGGGAGAATACCTTGGGACTAAAAAATTAAGAATTGGTGAAATCGCTGATATTACAGGTGTTACCAAACGGACGATCGATTATTATACAAATTTGGGTTTATTAAAAGCAGAACGTTCTTCTTCTAATTATCGGTATTATGATGAATCCGTAATTGAGCAATTACAGCATATTGAAGAATGCAAAGCAAATGGGATGTCATTAGAAGAAGTGAAAAAGAAGATGATCGCCGCTGCTGAAGAGGTAGATATCCTTGAGTTACGATTAAAGATTAAAGGCCTTGAAAAAGAGGTATCAGAGATCTTAGCGCACATAGACAAAAATGATGCAAAGAAGTGTGAATACCTCAAAAACAATATATCCAAAGAAAGCTTGTCATTAATACAGACATTACTTCTTTTAATACATTAATTAGGAGGTTACGTATAAAATGTTTTTTCATCCAATGGATATTCTTATTTTTATTACATTAGGTGTTTCAATTTGGGCGCAGTTTAGGGTAAAAGGGAATTTTAATAAATGGGCTGAGGTGCCGACAAAAACAGGGTTATCAGGTGCTGAAACAGCAAGACGTATATTGGATCGCAATGGGTTATACAATATACCAATAGAGGTTGTTCCAGGTATGCTATCTGACCACTATGATCCGATGAAAAAAGTGGTTCGTTTGTCTGAGGCTGTGTATTACGGCCAGTCCATTGCATCTGTTTCTGTTGCCGCTCATGAAGTTGGACATGCGATTCAGCATCAGCAGTCATATGCTGCGCTTATGCTTAGACATCGTATTTTCCCAATAGCAAATTTTGCTTCTGGTATTGCACCATTCCTATTTATTGGCGGGTTCTTATTGCAGCAGATGTCCTTGATCGGAATTGGAATTGTCTTTTTCTCAGCTGCTGTAGCATTTCAACTGATTACACTGCCAGTTGAATTTGATGCAAGTAAACGAGCAAGAAGCCTCATGGTAGCAGAAGGTATTCTTTACAATGAAGAAGAACATGGTGTGAAAAAAGTGTTAAATGCTGCAGCATTAACATATGTAGCCGGGGCGTTAATGGCTTTATTTGAATTAATTAAATTTATAATGATTTTTGTTCAAGGAAATAATGAAGACTAACTAAAGAAATCTCTAGGAGGTGTAGGTCTTACGTTTGTAAGGCCACTCATTGATCACTATTAACTTATTTATTATTGTCATTTTAATCGCATTAACAGGCTTTTTTGTGGCTACTGAATTTGCCATTGTAAAAGTGAGGATGTCTAAAATTGATCAGCTCATTTCAGAGGGAAAAAAGGGGGCAATCTCAGCTAAAAGGGTCGTAACTCACTTAGATGAGTATTTATCAGCATGTCAATTAGGGATTACAGTAACAGCATTAGGACTTGGTTGGTTAGGGGAGCCGACAGTTGAAAAAATGTTGCATCCACTGTTTGCCTACTTTAACCTTAATGAATCCCTTACACATATATTATCCTTTGGTATTGCCTTTGCTTTAGTTACGTTTTTGCATGTAGTGGTTGGTGAGTTAGCTCCAAAGACGGTGGCTATTCAAATGGCTGAAACGATTACTTTATTGTTTGCACCTCCAATCATCTTGTTTTACCGCATCATGTACCCGTTTATTTGGTTTTTAAATGGATCAGCGCGAGTGCTAGTTGGAATATTTGGACTGAAACCTGCATCAGAGCATGATTTAGCTCACTCAGAGGAAGAGCTTCGCATCCTTTTATCTGAAAGCTATAAGAGCGGTGAAATTAACAAAAATGAATTAAAGTATGTAAACAATATCTTTGAATTCGATGAAAGATTAGCAAAGGAAATTATGGTGCCTCGGACGGAAATTGTGACAATTTCAATTGATCAGACTTATGATGACATCATTGAAGTGATTAAAAATGAACGCTATACCCGATATCCTGTTGTAGATGGAGACAAGGATCATATTGTTGGATTTCTAAATATTAAAGAGCTTCTAACATCTGCTTTTACGGAATGTGATGAGCCTAAGCCATTTGATATCCATTCCTTTATCAATCCAATCATTCAGGTTATTGAAACAATTCCGATTCACGATTTATTACTAAAGATGCAAAAAGAACGCACACATATTGCGATTTTAATTGATGAATATGGCGGAACTTCTGGATTGGTAACAGTTGAGGATATTCTTGAAGAAATTGTTGGAGAAATTAGGGATGAATTTGATGAGGATGAAATTCCTGATATCCGCAAATTGAGTGATGACCATTATATTTTAGATGGAAAATTACTCATTGAAGATGTAAACACACTCCTTAATACGACATTTTCTGATGAGGATATCGATACAATTGGCGGCTGGTTCTTAACGCAAAACTTTAATGCTGAAGTAGGTGTTGAAGTGGTGGATCAAGATTATATATTCAGAGTTCATGAAAGTGATGGTCATCATATTCAATATTTAGAAGTGTTTAAAGTGAAAAATGATCTTGAACCGATTCCAGAGTAATAAGTTAAGGGACAAAGTTGATTGAAAATTGACTTTGTCTTTTTTTAATACTGTTTTCGTAAACTTTGTTGCTAAAGAATAAGTATTGTCCATGGTTGATTGCAGCTCCAGGATGCTCGCTTTCCGTGGGGCGTGCGGTGAGCCTCCTCGCCGCACAGCGCCTGCATGAGTCTCACCTGTCACGCTACTCCCACAGGAGTCTAGCACCTTCCGCTTCAATCAACCTAACAGTTGTTTGTTCAAAGAATTTATAAAAAAACAATCTTTTAGAAAAAGGCCTTGTTTAATGCTTAAAAATTCTATTAATTAATTGTGGATGCTTCATCATATAGACTAATTTTTTGAGAGATATTTAATAGTATATATAGAAAAAAGGTGTAAAAATGGATTTATTTTACTATTGGAATCTATAGGATGTTATGATGTAAATGTAGTCATTTAAAATACATTTTAGGGTATAGGAGGAACTAATGGAGACCTTTTGTTCAAAGTGTAATACGGAAATGGTAGAGGCAAAACTAGATAGCAATGGTCCGATTCGTGTTTCAAGAAAACTGGAAAAAGCAGGCTTATTAGGAGTGAAATCTGCAGGCCTTTCGACAGTTGAAGCATTTGTTTGCCCAAGCTGCGGCCTCATTGATTGGTATGCAGCAGAACCGAGTAAGCTTTACTAGTTGAAGTTTCATAAAACAAGTTGAAAAGGAGCAATGGCTATGAATAGTGAGAAAAAACAACTTTGGATGCAATTAATGGATAATGGTTTTTTTACAGCCATATTCGTCGCGTTATTAGGGGTTTTTGCACTTGCTTTTGCATTACTAAAATAATAGATTAAAAGGAGGCTGTTTAGAAAGCAGCCTTTTTTTAACGGTTAAATGTGCACTGTCACACTCCTCCCCAAATCCCATATTTTATAAAGATTCCTTTCCGCATACACTACTTTTCCTTTTCTGGAGTGATCCATTTGTTGAAAAATTTATTACCAATTACGGCTATTTTCTGTCTTTCCTTAAGTGCGTGGCTGCTTCCGTCTCAAACGTTTCATGATCATTTTCCGGCATTAGAGATATTTGGCAAAATGGGAACTTGCATATCATTGCTTATCTTCGTGATATTTAGTCTTGTTCAATTATTTTATTTCACACCTAAAAAGTAATGACAACAGGAATGGCAATGATTATTTATTGCCATTCCGTAAAAATTATCCACATGGTATAGTAATGGGAGATCATGTCGAACAGTGTAGTTCTTTTCCGGGAACGTCTTCTATTCATTTGCGTCTTATTTGCCCTAGGCTGACCAGGGAGCTTGCGCTTTTCTAATTCTTCTTATGACTATTTTTAAAATGAGGTAAAAAAACAATGAGATTTATAGATATTGAGGATTATAACCCCTTGACGATGCAGCTTGCGATGCCGATTTATGATCGGATGAGAAGGGTGTTATTAACGGCAGGTCGAACCATTCATCCTAACTACTTAGAGCGAATGAAAGCGATTGGAGTGTCAACTCTTGTTGTGGAGGATGCTGAGTCAACAGGGATTACGCTCGAGGAAATGCTTGATATGCCGACATGGATGGACACGATTGCCGTTGTACAGCAGGCATTTGAGGATGCTTCAAAGAAAAAAAGATTAAATGTGGTGGCACTTCAAAAGGCAGCTGCGACACTTATTAAAGAAGTGGTTGCCCATAAAACGATTATTTTAGTGCCTACATCATCATTATCAGAAGACTTGGGACACTATGCTCACTCAGTGAATGTCGCGCTTTTAAGCTTACAAATGGCCAAACATTTAGGCTATAATCAAGGACAACTCAGGGACTTGGCTCTTGGGGCATTGTTACATGATATCGGCAAAGCGGTCACAGATCAAGAACAAGAACATCCAATAAAAGGCTTTGAGATCATAAAGGACAATCGGGAAATTAGTCTATTGTCCGCACATATTGCTTACCAGCATCATGAATATATTAATGGTCAAGGTTATCCGAGAAAACTTAAAGGACAAGCTGTTTTAGAGCTTCCGCAGGTCGTAGGGATTGCAAATGTATACGATCATTTGTTATCAGATAAAAAAATCCCCCCACATGAAGCGTTAGAATATATTATGACAAAAAGTGATGAAGAATTTTCCTATAAAGTAGTCCAAGCATTTGTAGGCAGCGTCCCATCTTATATACCCGGTACAAAGGTAGAGCTGTATACAGGAGAGCAGGCAATTGTCATAGGCATTAAAAAGCATTTGCAGCGCCCGATTATTCGGTTTTTAAAAAGTGGTGAAGAGATGGATTTATCAGAACATCCTGCTGTTGTGGTAAAAAAAGTAGTGAACACTAGTCAAGAGGACTAGTGTCCACTTTTAAGATAAAAGAGATTCAGTATATTTCCTCAATAGATTATTCAGCAAATTGAAAGGGTTAGAGAAGATGAAGGAAAATATATCATCTACGATTAAGGAACCGAATATGAAGCTTATTCTAGTGCTTCTCCTATTAGGAAGCATAGGATCGATCATTTTCGCAATAGGGATTGGTCCAGTTTCTCTTCATCCTAGTACAGTAGCAAAAATATTAATTAGCAAACTGCCATTTTTAACCGATAATCTTCATCCTAGCTGGACGAGGATAGATGAAAATATTGTTTGGAATTTACGCCTGCCAAGGGTATTACTCGGAATGCTTGTTGGTGCATCATTAGCTGTAACAGGTGTGGCCATGCAGGCCTTAGTAAGGAATCACTTGGCGGATCCATTTATTCTCGGTGTTTCTTCAGGGGCATCTGCTACAGCCACTTTAGGGATGCTGTTTGGCGTCTTTTCGTTTTTTGGCACCTATGCCCTTTCGATTAGTGCGTTTATTGGTGCGGCAGCTACGATTATGATTGTTTATACCATTTCAAGGGTTAGAGGAAGAATTAATATTACGCAATTATTATTATCAGGTGTTGCCATTGCAATGATCATGGATGCGGTAACAAATGTGATCACTTTAAGCGCTCCAAATGCATTAGGGTTACATAATGCTGCGTTTTGGATGTCTGGCAGTTTAGCAGGAGCGAAGTGGGGCTATTTAACACTGCCGCTAATCGTCATCCTTCTTTGTATGACAATTCTCATGATCCATTACCGTGCCCTGAATGCATTGCTTTTAGGGGAAGAAGCTGCTGGAACGTTAGGGACTGATGTTAAGCGCGTGCAAAAAGTACTTGTGTTAGTTGCATCACTTTTAGCAGGTACAACGATTGCCGTTAGCGGTTCGATTGGCTTTATTGGATTAATGGTTCCGCATATCACAAGATTATTAATCGGTTCAGATCATAAAAGAGTTTTACCTGTGAGTGCTTTATTAGGAGGCATTTTAGTCATTTGGACGGATGTTGTCGCTAGAATCGTCATTGCACCTGAAGAATTGCCGATCGGTCTTCTAACAGCTATCATTGGCGGGCCATTTTTTATTTGGTTACTAAAACGAAACTCCCGAGCATAAAGAGGTGGAAGCATGAAATTACAAGTAGAGAATATAAGCTTTTCCTATGATGATTTGAAAATTGTTGAAGATATTCGCCTCCATGTAGAAAAAGGTGAGTTTATTGGGCTATTAGGACCAAATGGAAGCGGCAAGTCCACGATCTTGAAAACATTATATCGAGCCCTGGATCCAGATGCTGGAGATGTTCGATTAGATGATGATGATTTACTGAAGATGAAAATAAAAAAGGTTGCTAGAAAAGTTGGGGTTGTTGGGCAAGAAAACAATATTCCTTTTGATTTTAAAGTAGAAGAAATCGTCGCAATGGGAAGAAATCCATACAAAAAGCTTTTTGAAGGGGACACACAGGTAGATAAAGAGATTGTCGAAAAAGCCTTAAAACAAACAGGCATAGAAGATTTAGCAAAGAGAAATTATATCCAGCTTTCAGGTGGAGAAAAGCAAAGAGTGTTAATCGCAAGAGTATTGGCACAGCAGACCGACTTTTTACTGCTGGATGAACCAACTAATCATTTAGATATTTACTATCAATTGCAAATGTTTGATTTGGTTAAGGGATTGGGAGTAACGGTATTAGCTGCAATTCATGATCTTAATATTGCGGCACTTTATTGCGATCGGATTTATGTGTTAAAAGAAGGGCGTTTATACAAAGCAGGGACACCAGAGGAAATTTTAACACCAGAAGTCATTTTTGAGGTGTACGGTATTCAAGTCGATGCCACGATCCATCCCATAACGAATAAGGTATCGATTACGTATTTACCGAAAAGTTTACATGAAAAGGAGAAGTGAATGTGAGCAAAAAATACTTTTGGGGATTTGCAGCTTTAGTCATTGTAACGGTCTTATTTGCTGGATGTCAGTCATCCCCAAATAAAACGGTTCAAAAGGAGTCAGCAGAAGCAAATTCAACCCAATATGAATCTTTGACTTTTGACAATTATGGCAGAGAAGTAGTGATCACAGAAAAACCGCAAAACGTGTTAACTCTAGGGCCGAATAGTACAGAGTTATTCGTTGCATTAGGGCTGACAGATTACGTAATTGGCAGTAGTCTTAACAATCATAGCAGAGGACCCCTTCCTGAATATGAAGCCGAATATAAGAAAATACCGGAATTAACATATGGTTCAGCTACAAGAGAAGCTGTTACAACGAGCGGGGCAGATTTTATTTACGGAATTGATTGGGAATTCGGTGGAGAAGGCCTAGATGTAGAGGAACTAGAAAGCTTTGGCATCAAAACATATATGAATGGTGCGACAACATTAGAGGAGATATACCAAGAGATTCATGATCTAGGCAAGATTTTTCAAATAGAAGAAGTTGCAGCAGGTTTCGTTAACGACCAAAAAGCTAGAATTGCCAAGGTTCATGAAACAATTTCTGATCAAGAACCCGTTGATGTGCTAATTTATGATAGTGGTGGAGATGGTGTATTTACAGCAGGTGGAACAAATTTCGAAACCTTATTAATTGAACTTGCTGGTGGGAAAAACGTGTTTGATAATATAAAAGATAAACAATGGACAACAGTAAGCTATGAAGAGGTTTTAGCCAGGGAACCAGATGTGATGGTCATCCATGATTATGATGCGCCTTCATTAGAACAAAAAATAGAAGATATTAAAAACGATCCTGCCCTTTCACAGCTGGATTGTGTGAAAAATGAAAGGTTTGTTTCAATTACTTTAGAAAGCGTGTTGCCAGGTGACCGAATGGCTTATGCAGTTGAGACGTTAGCAAAAGGGTTTTATCCAGAGGTATTTGAATAAAGGATTTTAGCTTTTGAAGTCTTGACAATATTGTGTATTAAACCTAGGATTAAGTATATTTTATTTATTGATCTATAAAAGAGACACACTTCTTTTTATATAAGGGTGTGTTTTTTTGTTGAAAGTTCGTATTGCCTCCTTATGAAGCGTTGGAATTGACTATGACTAAAAGTGATAATGAAATACATACACAAAGTGGTACAAGCTTTTGTGAATAGTGTTCCATTCTATATTCCCGGTACCAACCTAAAATTGAAATTATTCTTCATTAATAGAATCATTCCTTCACAAATTGAATTTTTCCCGCCAAATAGTCTAATACTAACCAATGCACCTTATGTATGCTTCTTAGTTGTGGAATATCTATCAAAAAAGCTCACTTTCCCTTTTACAGAAGGGGGAATGTTTTTGTTAAAGTTCTATTATTTTCAGGCGGTGTCAGTCACAGAAACAACAGGTTTGTCATGACTTGCGCGACAAAGTTAGTTTTCATCTTCCTTGAAGAACTGACTTTTCATCATTATCATATAGTAGTGTTATTTATTATTAACTATTAATGAAAGGGAGACAATATATGGCTCAATCTAATATAAAAGTAAGAGTACAGAAGTTTGGTAACTTCCTTAGTTCTATGGTCTTGCCGAATATCGGTGCCTTCATAGCATGGGGGTTAATTACAGCGCTTTTCATTCCAACTGGCTTCTTTCCAAATGAAAGCCTTGCCAATTTAGTTGGACCGATGGTGACTTACCTGTTGCCTCTGTTAATCGGTTATACAGGAGGTAAAATCGTTCACGATCAACGTGGAGGAGTTGTCGGTGCAATAGCGACAATGGGTGTCATTGTGGGTGCCCCTGATACTCCGATGTTTTTAGGTGCAATGGTGATGGGTCCTTTAGGCGGATATGTCATCAAGAAGTTTGATCAGATGATTGAAGGCAAGATTCGTTCTGGTTTTGAAATGCTTGTTAATAACTTCTCTGCGGGTATCCTTGGGGCAATCCTGGCAATCCTGGCATTTCTAGGTATTGGACCTGCAGTTGATGCTTTCACAGAAGTACTCGTGGGTGGTGTTGACTGGCTGATCGAAGCAGGATTATTGCCATTAACAAGTATCTTAATTGAACCTGCCAAAATTCTTTTCTTAAACAATGCAATCAACCATGGTGTCCTGTCACCGATTGGTTTGGAGCAGTCTCAGAGTACCGGAAAGTCGATCCTCTTCTTATTGGAGGCTAACCCAGGTCCTGGTCTTGGCGTATTGCTTGCATTCATGCTGTTCGGCCGGGGGACGGCAAAACAGTCTGCATCAGGAGCTGGTATCATTCATTTCTTTGGGGGGATCCATGAAATTTACTTCCCATATGTATTGATGAAACCAATGCTTTTCCTTTCTGTCATTCTTGGAGGAATGAGTGGGGTGTTTACGCTCGTGTTATTGGGCGGGGGTCTTCAAGCTCCAGCATCTCCGGGAAGTATACTTGCTATCGCGGCAGTTACACCTGCTGATGGAATGGTTTATCTTGCGAACTTTGCAGCGGTGCTTGTAGCTACAGTTGTATCATTCGTCGTTTCAGCAATCGTGATGAAAACAAGCAAGACAAATGACGAGGACATTAATGCAGCAACGAAGAAAATGGAGCAAATGAAAGGTAAGAAAAGCTCTGTTGCAGGTCATGTTGCTCAAAATCAAGGAACACTTCCTGAAGAGGTTAACAAAATCGTTTTTGCATGTGACGCAGGTATGGGATCAAGTGCCATGGGTGCTTCTTTACTTCGCAAGAAAGTGAAGGAAGCAGGATTGGATGTATCCGTTACAAATACAGCAATCAGCAATATCCCAGCTGATGCTCAAGTCGTCATCACTCAGGAAGAGCTGACTCCTAGAGCGAAGAATAAAGTGCCAGATGCATACCATATTTCGGTTGATAATTTCTTATCCAGCCCTGAGTACGATAAACTTATTGCAAGTCTGCAAGGCGGCATTACAGAAGAGCAGGCAGAACTTGTAGAGGAATCCGAGCAGGAAGCTGTCGATACAGAACCAAATATGGATAAAGATGATGATCTTTTATTAGAGGAAAACATTTTTATCGGTAAGGAATTTGCCAATAAAGAAGAAGCTATCCGCTTTGCCGGGGAAGCATTGGTGAAAGCTGGATACGTGGAAGAAAGCTATGTAGACGCAATGATTGAACGTGAAGGCATCACAACAACGTATATGGGCAATAACGTGGCAATCCCACATGGTACTGAAGAAGCGAAGAAAGCAGTTCTTAAATCAGGCTTTACTGTTATCCAAGTACCAAATGGCGTTGACTTTAATGGTGAGCAGGCCAAGTTAATCTTCGGTATTGCCGGAAAAGACGGCACACACTTAGAAATCCTTTCAGGTATAGCTGTGATCTGTTCTGAACAAGAAAATGTGGATCAGTTAGTACAGGCAAAAACAGCAAAAGAATTAATGGATATTATCAACAGCAAATAAAGAAGAATGGAGAAAGGTGGGTTATACCTGCCTTTCTGTTCTGTTTTTTAAGGGAACAAAGAAGTTACAATGTTTCTTTCTATTCCTGATCATACAAAAAGCGTTTATAGTAAAGAGGTTTGGGGATCTTAGTTAAATGTTGCCTGTAAGGTGTTGGTTGGGATTTGTGCAACACTTTCAGCGTAATAACCCAATGTTTATAAATGGCTGTTTTCGCAAAGATTGTTGTTTTTGAATACTATTTTAACTCTATAGTGGAATGGAGCGGAAGACACTCGACTCCTGCTTCGAAATGCGGAAGCGCCTATTCAGCCCCGACAAGCATAAGACGCTCTTGAATAGAAGACGTTCTTTGTCTTCAATTCAAGAGTGGCTTATGACCTCGAGGGGCTCTAGGCGCTGGAGCAAGACAAGGGAGAAGAGGAAAGGCCGAGACCCCGCAGGCATAGCTGAGGAGGCTCGGCTTCCTCCCCGCGGAAAGCGAGTGTCTGGAGCGCAATGGAACGAACTAATTTTTCACCTTTAACTGCATTAAAAACAACAAAGTATGCGAAAACAGCCTTATAAAAAAAACAGCAATGTTTACGAATAAAGCTTAAAGGAAAGCTTATAAAAGAAGTGAGTGGATAGAATGTTTATTACTTCCAGAGAAAAATCCATCATTGATCTAATCATAAGAACATCCGGAAAGCATACTGTTTCAACTCTGGCTGATTATTTGAATGTTAGCGGAAGAACCATTCAACGGAATCTGAAATCAGTAGAAAAAATTCTAAATGAGTACCAATTAGAGTTAAAACGAACGAACAACGAAGGTCTTTTCATTGATGGAAAAAATGAACATATATTCAAGCTGATCCAAAAGTTGGCCGACGTCATTCCTACTGATGAAACTCCTAAGGAAAGAAAATTAAGCCTGCTGATTACATTGCTTCATGAAGGGCCTTATTTTAAAAAACAGGTGCTTGCGAATCAGTTGGGTGTCAGTCCTGCAACCCTCACCGTATACCTCGATGAGCTTGCAGATTGGTTAAGTAAATTTTCGGTTACTCTCACGAGAAAAAGGGGAGTCGGTGTGGAGATTTCTGCTGATGAGGCAAGTAAGCGGCACGCTCTGGCAAATTTCTTTCTGGTCTATTTTTATGAAGATATTATTGAAAGCTTGTACCATATTCAAAAAGGGAGCCAGCTGTCTGAACCTGTTTTAGGTTACTTTTCTCCTGAAAGTATGCAAGTCGTCGATCAAGTAACCAACTCAACTTTAAATAAAGAGCAGACAAGGTTGATAGACAGTGATTATATCAGACTCATTGTGTATATATGCCTGACCATTCAGAGAACCAAAAATAATTTGCTTTTAGATGAATGGGTAAAGTCTAACAACGACTATACCCATGAAAATAAACTGATCGAGATCATAGGGGATAAGTTGAAATCAATGCTCTCAATAGCAATTACGAACAGTGATATACATTTTTTAAGTGTCATTTTAAAGGGGTCAAAAGTTCAAACGGCGGACTCTATAGATTACGATAGTATCATTTTAGGGCAGCTCATTAAAAAGGTGATAGAGGATGTATCCTCGAAGCTACACGTAAACTTGTCTGATGACTTTTCTTTATACCAAGGGTTGCTGGCGCATATGGAACCCTCCATTTTTCGGCTGAAACAGAAGATGGATCTATTCAATCCGATGACAGAAGACATCAAGAAGAAGTATCCCGTTTTGTTTATGGCTGTAAAGAGCAGCTTGGAACGTGTATTTAAGGATATTCATTTTCCAGATGATGAGGTTGCCTTTATTGTTCTTCATTTTGGCTCTGCGCTGCTTATGCATGAAGAAGAAGTGAAAATCAAAGCTGTGGTTGTCTGTCCAACTGGTATCGGTACATCCAAGATGCTTGCTAGCAGGATTCAAAAGGAAATAGCAGAGATTCATTCTGTTGAGACCCTTTCACTCAAAGATTTTGAGTCTGCTTCCCTTAGGGGAGATGATATTGTTATTTCCACTGTAAGGCTTCCGTTTACAGATATTGATTATACACTGGTGAGTCCGCTTCTGAGTGAAAAAGATATAGGATCCATCCGGAATTATTTGCAAAATAACTTAGAGAAGCTGACAAAGGATAGAATGTCCGTAAATGCTGCTAAAAAAGAAGCCGGAAATGAAACGCAGCCTAAAGTGAGAAATCTTTTACAGGAAATAAAAGATGTTCATTCCAGCATTGAGTCCATTCTTGATAATTTCCGAGTTTATAGAAAACAATATGCCGGCAGCCATTTAAACATATTAAATGAAATGGTCGGACAGGCAGAAAAAGATGGTCTCCTTACTGATTCGAATGAGGTTATGCATGAGTTGGAGGAGAGAGAGAAAAAGGGCGGGCTCGGGATACCGAACACAACTATGGGCTTGTTCCATTGCCGCGGTGAAAGTATCCGGGAGTTAATTTTCCAAGTATCCCACCTTAATCAGCCTTTTATGATTAAGGGGATGGATGGCCGGGAAATGCCCATGAAAAGCCTGCTTTTGATGCTTGCCCCGGCAAACATGAGCAAGAGGGAACAGGAGATACTGAGTATCATCAGTACTAGTCTGATCGAGAATAATATATCCATGATGATTTTCTCTTCTTCTAATGAATCGATGATTCGAAAAAAGCTGGAAGATCTATTTTTAGATTACTTACAAAATTATATACGAATGGAATGATAATGATGAAAAAAGTAGTTCATTTTGGTGCTGGGAATATCGGAAGAGGATTTATTGGAGCACTATTTTCTCAATCTGGTTATCACGTAACCTTTGTGGATATTGCCGAACAGATCATTAATAAACTGAATGAGGATAAAAAGTATAATGTCGTTTTGGCCACTGAAGAGAAAGAGACTGTGACAATCGAAAATGTGTCTGGTTTAAACAATATTCATCAGGAAGACGAAGTAATCAAAACCATTTCTGAGGCTACCTACCTGACAACGGCAATCGGTCCAAATATTTTGCCGAGAATCGCACCGTTAATTTCCCGAGGTATTACGAATCGTATTGCCTCTAATGACGAAAAACTGTATGTTATCGCTTGTGAAAACCAAATTGGTGCAACAGATATTTTAAAAGAGCATATTTTGGAAAACCTTGATGAAGAAACAAAGGCAAAACTTGAAGGCCGCGTTTATTTCTTCAATTCTGCCGTTGACCGTATTGTACCGATCCAGGATCAGGAATCTTTAGATGTACTTGTTGAGCCTTATTACGAATGGGTTGTGGAAACAAAAGAAACCATTCCTTCAGTCAATGGAATGACAATTGTAGAAGATCTTGCTCCGTTTATTGAGAGAAAATTGTTTACGGTTAATACAGGTCATGCGGTTATTGCTTACTTTGGTTACCTTCAAGGAAAAGAGACAATCGATAAAACATTGGCAGATGAACAGATCGAAGAACAGGTGAAGGAAACGTTGAAGGAAACTGGAGCCTATTTAGTTAAGCAGTATGGCCTTAATGAAGAAGAACATATGGCATATATTAATAAGAACATTGAACGCTTTAAAAACCCCTTTTTAAACGATGGTGTGACCAGAGTAGGTCGTGCACCAATCCGTAAATTAGGACCTGAAGACCGTCTGGTTCGCCCGACAACAGAGGCACAAAAAGCCGGCCTGCCTTATTCTAACCTTGCAAAAGCAATTGCTGCTGCATTGCTGTTCGATTATCAAGAAGATTCCGAAGCAATGGAGATCCAGAACATGATTAAAGAAGATGGAGTAGCAGCTGTTCTTAAAAAGGTGAGTAACCTAGAAGAAGATAGTGAGATTACACAAGAAGTTAAAAAGCAATATGAGTTATTAAAGAAATAAACGAAAGACTTTCACTATGTCGCCCACCTAAAGAAAGGGCGGCATTTTTGTTTAATGAAAGTGTGTCAATTTGTGTCGAATGATAGATTTTTTATTGAAGTTGATAGATTATCAGGCAAGGTTGATAGATTTTTTAAGGAAGTTGAAAAATTAAGAGGCAAAGTTGATAGATTACTAAAGAGAGGAACTTGTTTAGTTACTACCCAAGTGCACATTTCGGGTTATTGCATCCGGTTTTATGTTGTTCGTCACCCATACAGTGAAAATGCCTTCCATAAAAATACGCTCACCGTCCATTTAAGACAGTGAGCGTTAATCGACAAATTACAGGTAGTGACAGGCACCAAAACTACTTCTGTAAATCCGCAGCCCCTTGTGCAATCAGATCAAACAACTCTTCAAGATCATCCGCCTCTACGCAAGAGAACGCAATACGTAAGTCTGTTGAGTTAATAGAAATGGTTCCAACTCCATATTGATCTAACAGATGTAAACGTAATTCCTCAGCATTGATATTGTTCAGCTTCAAGCACATAAAGTAGCCTGAGTTAAACGGATAGTACGTCCAGTACTTCTGGTATTCCTCTTTTGCCAGCACTTCTTTTGTTTTATCGGCACGGCTTTTCATTAATGCGAATTTTTGTTCTTTTTCAACAGCAAATTCATCTGATTTTAATGATTGTAAAATGAGCGTCTGAGAAGGGTGTGAGCTGCTTGAGATTGTCCCCCTGATTAGACCCTTTGTTTTTTGTTCTAATGCATTTAATACGTTTGCAGATTTGCTAGCATAAGTGATAAAACCAACACGGAAACCCCATACATAGTTTTCCTTAGTTGCCCCATCGATTTTCACAGCCAAGATACGCTCGTGTGCATCTGCTAAATAACTGAAAATCGATTCAGTCATAGAGTCTTCGTAGAATAGCCCGAAGTAGGCATCATCGATAAGGGCGACGATATTTAAGCCTTCTTCTGCAGCTTCTGTTAAGACTGCGGCAATTTCCTTTGCTTCAGACTCAAGCGGTGTGTAGCCGGTTGGGTTGTTCGGGAAGTTTAACAGAACAATCACTTTACCAGCTGATTTTTGCGCTTCAATAGTAGCTTTTAAGCCGGCTGTGTTAAAGCCGTTTTCCTCATTAAATAATGGGAATGTTGCTACCGTTGCACCACGACGTGTTTTAAACGTGATGTTGTAATTTCCCCAATACTTATCAGGTACAATAACCGGTGTACCTTCATCAGCAAATAAGTCTGCTGCGATACTTAAGCCGTGAGTAAGGGCATTTGTGACAATTGGTGAACCTACGACATCTTTATTTAAACTTGGGTTATCTTTAAAGATTTTTTCCTGCCATACTTTACGTAATTCTTCTTTTCCTTGAGGTGGTGCATAAGGATAAAGATCCTTAGGTGCTACTTTATCGCCAAAAAGGTCTTGCATGTGTTGAAAGTGCATAGGCTGATTGTTTTCTGTTGCAATACCGATTGTTGCATTAAAACGATGAGCTTTTTTTCCTGCTTCTGCCGATTGACTTAAGATTCCTTTAGGATAGAACATTTCCTTTCCAAGCTGAGACAACATGTTATAGGCGTGTTCGTTATCCTCTTTCATTGCTTGATTTAAAGCTTGTGCTAATTCATTCATGATCCTTTTTTTCACCTCTATAGGAAATAAAAATTTAGAATTTCATTAAGAGATATTTTATCATAGTGAAGGGGCTTCTCACAGTGGTAATATAAAAAAATTGACAAATAATTCATCAAACAACTTACTTTCAAGATATACTAAGTATGAGAAAAGAAAAAGATATGAGAGGATCACATATGGATATTGCATCAATTTTAATCGGAGTTATATTCTTTTTAAATACTGTCTTTGCGATTGTGGTGATTTTTAGAGAGCGAAGAGATGCAACATCGTCATGGGCATGGCTATTGGTGCTGTTTTTTATCCCGCTATTAGGATTTTTGCTGTATCTTTTATTCGGCCAAAATTTAAGCAGGTACCGAATGTTTCAATGGGAGGACCGAAAAAAGCTCGGAATTGAAAAGCTTCTTGCCACTCAGTTGGAAGAGATCCGGCAAAATACATTTGTTTTTAAAAATGAAACAGCCCAAAAATATAAGCAGCTGATCAACATGCATGTCATTAATAATGATGCGGTGTTAACAGACGATAATGCGGTAGAGATTTTTACAGATGGAAAAGAAAAGTTTGATTGTCTGTTGCATGATATTGAACAGGCAAAACATCATATTCACCTGCAGTACTATATTTTAAAAAATGATGAGCTTGGCAAACGTTTAGTTTCTGCGTTGGCTAGGAAAGCAGAGCAAGGTGTAAAGGTAAGAGTTTTATATGATGATCTTGGGTCAAGAAGCTTAAGGCCAAAGTTTTTTAAGGAGTTACGCAAGGCTGAAGGGGAAGTTGAGGTGTTTTTTCCTTCAAAGCTAAGGTTAATTAATTTGCGTTTAAATTATCGAAACCATCGGAAATTAGTGATCATCGATGGAAACATCGGTTATGTTGGAGGATTCAATGTAGGAGATGAATATTTAGGGCTTGACCCATCCTTTGGCTATTGGCGTGATACACATTTGAAAATTCAAGGAACAGCCGTCCATGCCATTCAAGCCCGGTTTATCCTTGATTGGAATCAAGCGACAGAAAAAAGAGTCATTTCGTATTCTCCTGAATTGTTTCCAGAGCCGCAAAAAGCAGGTGAGACCAGCCTGCAAATCGTAACAAGCGGTCCTGATTCTGAATGGGAGCAAATAAAAAATGGGTATATGAAGATGATCTCATCAGCCAAAGAGTCTATATACATCCAAACACCATATTTTATTCCTGATGCAAGTATATTAGATGCCTTAAAGATTGCATGTTTATCAGGTGTTGAAGTAAAACTGATGATTCCAGATAAGCCTGACCATCCATTTGTCTATTGGGCCACACTTTCTTATGTTGGGGAGCTCTTAAAATCCGGGGCAAAAATTTATATTTATGAAAATGGATTTATCCATGCCAAAATGATTGTCGTCGACCATGAAATTGCCTCAGTGGGGACAGCAAATATTGACATGAGAAGCTTTAAATTGAATTTTGAGGTCAATGCATTTGTATACGATGTTGAGATTGCCACCAAGCTGTATCAGGAATTTATTCATGATATGGAAAAATCGAAAGAATTAACGTTAGAGGCATATGTTCAACGTTCAAAAAGAATTCGCGTTAAAGAATCGATTTCTAGACTGCTTTCACCAATTTTATAAAAGACTCGCCGATTGGCGAGTCTTAGTATTAAAAAGTCTGAGCAAAAGATTGTTCAGGCTTTTTGTATTCAGCGTTTTTCTTCTTCATTCGGATCTTCTAACTGAAAAAATTGCTCAATCATTTGTTTTAAAGATTTTAAGTCAGGGATGTCTATTATATTTCCCAGCATTCCTTTAATGACTGGCTTGCGTGGAGACTCTAGACGAATTTCTTCTTCTAATACATCTAATGTGACCTGAATGTCATCATTATCGGTTTTATCCTTCATCAGTTTAATATTTTGAAGGATGTCTTCTTTATTTAGCTGAGAAGGTGGATTCGATAGTTGAAAAATAAATTCGGTTGTTAAAATCGGTTCCTCATCAGACTTCATATACCCTTCTACTAGATCATCTGCTCTTCTTAACATAAACACCGCTAGTTTTTCTAAATCCACAGAACTCAAATCAAAGATAATGAGTTTGAAATAGGACTGTGCAATGCCTTGCAGGATCATATTCAAATCAAAAATATACCGTTCGATTTTTGACCCGTAAATGGCCAAAAGTGATGTGTGATAAAAATTCCCAATATACTCGGTCATTTTTTTAATCATCAATTCGACTTCATGATTAATTGGGATGGCTTGTTCACGGGATTGCATAATAATAAAATCTTTGTTCTTTTTTATTTCTTCAAACTGTGTTTTTAGCTGAAGGACAAAGGCATCTCGCGGTGACAGCTCTTGAACCGGCACAGATTCAATTTTATCCTGGACTAATTGGAATATATAGTTTAGTGCAGCAAGAAGGAGAGCATCCTTTGACTTAAAGTAAAGGTAAAAAGCCCCTTTTGACATTCCGCAGGCATCAACAATTTCTTGAATAGATGTGGATGAATACCCTTTTGTCGCAAATATTCTAACTGCCGTCTCAATCATTTTCTTCTCTTTCTCTTTCATCTTAGGTCTCCTTACAAAAAGACTTAATGATTAATAAAATCAATCATTACCAATACTTACTACATTGCAACAAAGTTCGCAAAAACAGCCATTTACAAAAAATAAATCTATTATTAACACAATGTTCATTGACTTATGACCGACTAGTCATTTATATTATTGGGTATTGTGACCCATTAGTCAATTTGAAATCTTATCATTGGAGGATAATATGAATAGCATAATTAATTTTGTGTTAAGAAACAAGTTTGCCGTGTGGCTACTGACGATTATTATTACAGTAGCAGGGCTGTATTCTGGGTTAAATATGAAGCTTGAAACAATCCCGAATATTAATACCCCAGTCATTTCTGTCACGACCATTTATCCAGGTGCGACACCTGAGGAAGTGACTGAACAGGTAACAGAGCCAATTGAGCAGCTTGTTCAAAACTTAAACGGAGTCAATGTTGTCAGCTCGAATTCTATGCAAAATGCTTCATCCATTCAAATTGAATACGACTTTGAAAAAAATATGGATGAAGCGGAAGATGAACTAAAGGATACAATAGATGGTCTTGAGTTACCTGAAGAGGTAGAGGAGCCAACTGTATCTCGATTAAGCTTAAATGCCTTCCCAATTTTAGCATTAAGTATTGCGAATGATGAACAATCACTTGCAGAACTAACATCGATCGTTGAGGATGAAATTGTTCCTGCCTTAAAAGGTGTTGATGGTGTTTCCTCTGTGCAAGTATCTGGTCAGCAGCTAGAAGAAGTCGAATTTACATTTAAGAAAGATAAAATGGAAGAATTAGGACTTGATGAAGAAACCGTTCAAAATCTCATCCAAGGGGCGAATGTGAATTTTCCATTAGGTCTATACACGATCGATGATACTGAAAAGTCTGTTGTAGTAGATGGGAATATTACAAGTATTGAAGACCTGAAGAACTTGGAAATCCCAGTTATGCCTGCAACCCAAGGCAGTGAACAGGCTGGTATGCAGGGTGCACCATCACCTGATATGACCGATCAGTCACCGGGTGCTGATGCAGCCCAAGCTCAAGGAACGGCACCAAAAAATATTGAGCTTCCATCTATTAAACTATCAGAAATTGCTGATATCAAATTAGTAGGAAAAGCAGAATCTATTTCCAGAACAAATGGTAAAGAAGCAATCGGGGTCCAAATTGTCAAAGCAACTGATGCAAATACAGTTGATGTGGCAAATGGAGTTAGTGAGGAATTAGAAAAATTTGAAGATAAAATCTCCGGGTTGGATGTCGTCTACACATTAGACCAAGCAACACCGATTGAAGAGTCTGTTCATACAATGCTAAGCAAAGCGATGTTTGGAGCTCTTTTTGCAGTCGCGATTATTCTCTTATTCTTAAGAGATATTAAATCAACACTGATCTCAGTGATCTCCATTCCATTGTCATTATTAATCGCGATTCTTCTATTAAAGCAGATGGATATTACGCTAAATATGATGACGTTAGGGGCAATGACTGTTGCCATCGGTCGTGTTGTCGATGACTCAATCGTTGTCATTGAGAATATTTACAGAAGAATGTCTCTAAAAGGAGAGCCTTTAAAAGGGAAAGCATTGGTTCGTGAAGCAACAAAAGAAATGTTTATGCCAATTATGTCCTCTACAATCGTAACAATCGCTGTATTTTTACCGTTAGCGCTTGTAAAAGGTATGATTGGTGAGCTGTTTATGCCATTTGCATTAACAATGGTATTTGCCCTATTAGCTTCATTATTAGTGGCCATTACAATCGTTCCAATGATGGCGCATAGCTTATTTAAGAAGAATTTATATGGTGAAGGTAAAAACCTTAAGCAGCATGATGAGCACAAGCCGGGGAAAATGACGAATGCATACCGTTCGATTTTAAATTGGACATTAAACCATAAAATCATTACATCTGCGATTGCGATTATTATGCTAGTTGGAAGCTTATTCCTTGTTCCTGTGATCGGTGTAAGTTTCCTTTCATCAGAAGAACAAAAAATGATGATCGTTACGTACAAGCCAACACCAGGTGAAACAAGAGAACAAGCCGAAGAAGTAACAGAAGTAGCAGAAAATTTCTTCATGGACCGTGAGCATGTCAAAACGGTTCAATATTCACTAGGTAGTGAAAATCCTATGAACCCAGGTGACACAAATAGTGCAATGTTCTTCATTGAATATGATGAAGACACACCGAATTTTGCTAAAGAAAAAGAAAACGTAATGGAAGACTTGAAGGAAACAGCAACAGGCGGCGGAGAGTGGGCGTCACAAGACTTCACGTCAACGGGTGCAAGCAATGCCATTACGATGTATGTATACGGAAATAGTATGAAAGAGATCGAACCGGTTGTGAATGAGATTTCTGACATTATGAAAGACAATAAAGATCTTGATAATGTAGAAACAAGTATCTCTGAAACGTATGAGGAATATACATTTGTTGCGAATCAAGACGAGCTAAGCAAGCTTGGCTTAACAGCAGCTCAAATTGGCATGGAGCTTAGCCCAACAAGAGAGCGACCGGTGTTAACGAAGATTGAAAAAGATGGAAAAGAACTGAATGTTTACATGCAAGTTGAAGAAGAAACAGTCGAAACAATTGATGATCTAACAGAAAAAACAATCCAGTCTCCTCTTGGCCAAGAAGTGAAAATTGGCGATGTTGTTGATGTACAAGAGGGAGAAACATCTGATACAATCACAAGACGTGACGGAAAAATCTATGTTCAAGTATCTGGTGAAATCAAATCAGATGATGTAGCAAAAGTATCAACAGACGTTCAAACGAAAGTTGATGATCTCGATCTGCCATCAAGCATAGAAGTAAATATGGGCGGTGTAACAGAGGATATTCAAGAATCATTTACACAGCTAGGATTAGCGATGATTGCAGCGATCGCGATCGTTTATCTCATTCTTGTGATAACATTTGGCGGAGGCTTAGCACCATTTGCGATTTTATTTTCTCTGCCATTTACGATTATCGGTGCGCTAGTCGGCTTGCTCATTGCGGGTGAGACACTAAGTGTTAATGCCATGATCGGTGCGCTTATGCTAATCGGTATCGTTGTGACGAACGCCATCGTATTAATTGACCGCGTTATTCACAAAGAAAAAGAAGGGTTAAGCACACGTGAAGCGTTATTAGAAGCTGGAACAACACGTCTCCGTCCAATCCTAATGACCGCAATTGCGACGATTGGTGCGCTTATCCCATTAGCGTTAGGTCTCGAAGGTAGCGGAATGATTTCAAAAGGGCTTGGTGTAACGGTTATTGGCGGTTTAACAAGCTCAACACTATTAACACTGGTTATTGTGCCAATTGTATATGAATTATTAAGCAAGCTGCGTAGAAAAAAATCATTAGTTGAAGAAGAGTAAAAGTGAAGGGCCTGACACATAGTTTGATGTGTTAGGTCCTTCTTTTTTCTCTTATAGGCATTCGATACAAAAATATATTTTCCAATTAGCCTGAAACAACTAGCGTTCAACTTATGATATAAGCTACAATACTTAGTAATCTGCATTTAGAAGGCATGTTTTGCCTTTCATATACGTATTTATCATATTAGGACAAGGCTTTACTTGATGGAGGATCAGCATAATGTTTTCAAAGGGAAAAAAAGATAAATTTTCAGAGCTTTTATTAAACATAACAAGCAACCTTCAAGAAACAACCAAATTTTGTGTTGAACAGAAGATTTCCAATCATCATGATTTGCAAATTTTTTTAGAACATGTAAAAGAGTATGAATCAGCAGGTGATGAACACATTCAAAGCATTACAAGGGAGCTCAACCAAACGTTTATCACTCCGATTGATCGTGAAGATATTTTACAGCTTGCCCTGCATATTGATGATGTTTTAGATGGAATTGAGCAGGTTGCTGCATTGCTTGAGATGTATTCAGTCACAAGCTTAACCAATCATATGAAGAAATTTTTGGACATAAATCATCAATGCTCAAAGGAAATTTCTGAGGCTGTTACCCTTTTATCATTGAAGAAATTGCAGTCCATTCCAGCGTATGCGTTAAAATTAAAAGAACATGAGACAAACAGTGATAACCTGCTTCGGACAGCTGTTAAAAATTTATTCGCAAACGTAAAGGATCCGATCAAAATCATTCAATATAAAGATATTTACGAGTCACTTGAAAGCATTGTAGATAGCTGTCGCAAGGTTGCGAATACATTAGACAGCATCGTGATGAAAAATGCGTAAGGAGACCGAATAAGTATGGATATGATGTTGATGATGACAATTTTGATTGTGATTGGAGCATTGTCTTTTGACTTTATTAATGGCTTTCATGATACGGCGAATGCCATTGCGACGAGTGTTTCAACCAAAGCTTTAAAGCCAAGACATGCGATTATATTAGCATCGTTGATGAATTTTATCGGAGCACTTACGTTTACAGGTGTTGCAAAGACAATTACAAGTGGAATTGTAGATCCATTTACGATTGAAAACGGATCTGTTGTGATTTTATCAGCGCTTATCTCAGCGATTGCCTGGAATTTAATCACGTGGTATTACGGAATTCCGAGCAGCTCGTCCCATGCAATCATCGGTTCTATTGTTGGGGCAGCGATTGCAGCTTCTGGTTTTGAGAGTATAAATTATTTAGGATTTTCAAAGATTGTGCAGGCACTTTTTTTATCTCCCGTTTTAGCATTTATCATTGGGTATATCGTATTTAGTCTATTTAAGGGTTTATTTCGAAATCACTCGTTAACAAAGTCAAATAATCGATTTCGCAGAATTCAAATTATCACTGCCGCATTTCAGGCTTATACACATGGTACAAATGATGCCCAGAAAGCAATGGGGATCATAACACTAGCCTTGATTGCCAACAACTATCATGAAACACTGGACATTCCATTTTGGGTCCAGCTCTCATGTGCACTTGCGATGGGTCTTGGGACATCAGTAGGCGGCTGGAGAATCATTCGAACTGTTGGAAATAAAATCATGAAAATCAGGCCTGTAAATGGAGTAGCTGCTGATCTTTCTTCAGCTTCCATCATTTTAGGAGCAACCTTTTTTCACCTGCCAGTCAGCACAACACATGTTATTTCATCATCAATTCTTGGAGTAGGGGCTTCACAACGTGCCAAAGGAGTAAATTGGGGGACAGCTCAAGCCATGGTATTTACATGGATTGTCACCCTGCCAGCATCAGCGGTTTTAGCTGGAATTGTTTATTATGTTCTTAACTTCATAATCTAAAGAATGAAGTAGAATTCGACTGAATTCTGCTTTTTTCTTAATTTCCGCTTCATAATAAGATAAACTATATACAATAGAAACGTTTTCAAACACGAGAGGTAAGGAGTCTTCCTGATGAAAAAGGTAATCATATTACTAGTAATCGTCTTTTTTGTTGTATGTGGTTTAGGTTTTTATTATGGCCAATCTGCATTAAAGTCTGAAAATAAAATAGTGAAAAGAGCAGATCATTTAGATCAACAGCTTATCGAGACCAAAGAGGAAGATAAAGAAATCATGACGACTACAGCTTCTTTCTCCGCTATTGGTGACATATTAATCCATGACCGGGTCTATCAGCCTGCACAAATTGCCGATGGGAAATATGACTTTACACCAAATCTTGAGCATGTTAGGTCTTTATTAAATGATGCTGATATAACCATTGCGAACCAAGAATCAATGATTGGTGGAACTGAGATTGGACTTTCTTCATATCCTTCTTTTAACAGCCCTTATGAAATCGGAGAAGTATTAAAGGATAGTGGGGTCGATCTTGTCACAATTGCCAACAACCATACCTTGGATCGTGGAGAGAAGGCAATCCAAAGTGCAATTTCCCATTGGAATCAAATGGGAATGCCTTATACTGGAGCTTTTTTATCAGAAGAAGATAAAAAGAACATTAGAACAATTGAAAAGAATGGAATTACTTTTTCCTTCTTGGCCTATACATATGGTACAAATGGGATTGAAACTCCTAAGGATAAACCTTATTTAGTGAATAGAATCGAAGAGAAAAACATAGAACAGGACATCTTAAAAGCTAGAGTGATTTCAGACGTAGTTGTCGTAAGTCTTCATTTTGGGAAAGAATATGAGAGATTGCAAAATGAGGAGCAAAAGCAATTAGCCGTCAAAACAGCAAATGCAGGGGCAGACATCATCATTGGGCATCACCCGCATGTTCTTCAGCCAATGGAATGGATCGAAAGAGAAGACGGAAAACGCTCATTTGTCGCATATTCTCTTGGGAATTTTTTTACAGGACAAAATGGTGATTACAAGGATATCGGCGGAGTTTTAAAGATAAACGTTGAAAAAAAGCTGGAAAATGGCGAAATTGAACTGAAGGAACCGTCCTTTATTCCTACCTTTGTGAGTGAAGATTATTATGTTTATCCTCTCGAACAATTACCTGACAAAAAAATTGTATATGACGAAATAAAAATTCATCTGAAAAAGTGGTTGCCGGAACTAATCTTTTCTTTTACATAGGTTTAAAAAAACATCATGTTTCCTCTTATCTCACATATATATGTGTACAAGAGTGATTGGGGGAAACTAAGATGGATATTTTATTTTTAATCATTAGCCTTTTACTATTAAGTTTGATTACGGGATTGCGTATGCTTATTCAAATTTGGGGAAAGAAATATCGGTATAGCACAGCATGGGATTTGGTTGAGAGTGAAGAAAAACGAGAGAAGTTACGGAATAGAAGAAGAAAGTACGAATGAAAACAGGGGCTCACCTGTTTTTTGTTTTTTATTACAAGTATAAAATTTTGTACTTATACTTAGTTTTAGTGTCTAGCTCCAGGCCCCAGCAACTAGTGAACTTCACACTCCTCCTTACGATAAGTCAACATCGAATCGCTATCGCTCTTCGTGTTTCCTTTATCTCATACGGAGTGCTCCAGTTCATACGTTGCTGAACGGGCGCCTTCCGCTTTTCGAATAAATTGTTCTTTCTTCCGCTTTGTAGTATATTTGAAGCACGAATTTATATAAAAGAGGTTATTACGAATGAGCTTACAACAGGAAATAAATAAACGACGTACGTTTGCGATCATTTCCCACCCGGATGCAGGGAAAACGACGCTAACAGAAAAGCTGCTTTACTTTGGTCAAATTATTCGTTCCACAGGAACAGTTAAAGGAAAGAAGTCAGGTAAATTTGCTGCATCTGACTGGATGGAAATTGAGAAAAAACGTGGAATCTCAGTTACATCAAGTGTGATGAGCTTTCCGTATCATGGATTTCATGTCAATATTCTCGATACACCTGGACATGAAGATTTTAGTGAAGACACGTATCGTACGCTTACAGCGGTGGATAGTGTTGTTATGATCATTGACTCAACAAAGGGTGTTGAGCCACAGACAATCAAGCTTTTCAAAGTTTGCCGCATGAGAGGCATTCCGATCTTTACATTTATTAATAAGCTTGACCGTGAAGGAAGAGATCCTTTGGAATTACTTTCTGAAATTGAGGAAGTACTTGGGATAGAATCTTATCCAATGAACTGGCCAGTTGGGAGTGGAAAACGCTTCTTAGGCATTCACGATCGTTTTAATAAACAATTTGTTCGCTTCAAAGGTGATGAACATGAAGAAGTGATTCCTTTAAGTGAACTAGCTGGAACAGATATTGAAGAAAACCCGATTTATCAAGATACATTAGGTGAGTTAGAACTGCTTGAGGAAGCAGGAAATGAATTTTCCCCTGAGCGAGTGGAAAAAGGAGAGCTGACACCAGTCTTCTTTGGAAGTGCCCTTGCTAACTTTGGAGTGCAGACATTTTTTGATACATTCCTGCAATTCGCTGCACAACCACAGCCGCGAAAAACAGATCAGGGCTTAATTGAACCGGAAAATGACCAATTCTCAGGGTATATCTTTAAAATTCAAGCCAATATGAACCCGGCACACCGTGATCGAATTGCCTTTTTCCGTGTGTGCTCTGGTAAATTTGAGCGTGGTATGAGTGTGAACTTAAGTCGTACAAATAAAACGATTAAGCTAAATCAAACCCAAGCATTTATGGCAAAAGATCGTGACACAGTGGATGAAGCTTATCCTGGAGATATTATCGGGATTTATGACCCGAACATTTACCAGATTGGGGATACATTAATCGGCGGTAAAGATTCTTATCAATATGAAGAACTGCCGCAATTCCCGCCAGAATTATTCAAACGCGTTCAAGCGAAAAACGTTATGAAGGCGAAGCAATTCCGAAAAGGGATTGAGCAGCTAGTTCAAGAAGGAGCGATTCAATTATATCGCCAAGAATTAAATGACTCGATCATCCTTGGTGCAGTCGGTCAGCTTCAGTTTGAGGTGTTTGAATACCGAATGAGAGCAGAATACAATGTAGAACTTGAGTTTACTTCACTTGGAGAACGAATTCCAAGATGGATCAAGAGCGAGAAGTTTGATAAACGTTTCTTTGACTCAAGAAGCATGCTTGTCCGTGACCGTTATGGCGCCTATGCCGTTCTATTTGAAAATGAGTTTACATTACGGTACTTTTTAGAAAATCAAAAAGACATTGAGTTAGTTGATTTATTGGAAGAGAACGACTATCAAGGTGTGACATCACAGAAATAATGTTTAAGGGCTAATTGCATGAAAATTAGCCCTTTTCTTTTTGGTTTTCATGATATGATAATTTATATATGTTTTCGCATACTTTGTTGTAAATAAGGGCGGTAACGTGATAACAGGTTGTTCCATTGCGCTCCAGACACAAGATTCGCCGGGGAGGAAGCCAAACCTCCTCAGCTTCGCCTGCGGGGTCTTGGCCTTTCCTCTACCTCCCGCAGGAGTCAAGTGTCTTCCGCTCCATTCCACTAACGTTTTAAAAATCAATAGCAACAATCTTTACGAGAACAGCCTATATATAATACCGGAATCGAGGGGAACATGTGAACGTGATAAAAGCAACGGTTTCTGACCTGAACGATGTTTCAGAGCTATTTAACAAGTACCGAATTTTTTATGGTCAACCATCTGACCTTGAGGGAGCAAAGGCTTTTATTAAGGAAAGAATGGAATTAAACGAATCGACTATATTTCTTGTGAAAAGCAAGGAGGGACTGCCGGCCGGCTTTGTGCAGCTCTATCCAATTTTTACATCCGTAGGAATGAAACGAAAATTACTGCTTAATGATTTATTTGTTGCGGAAGAATTCCGGCGACTCGGTGTAGGTAAAGCATTGATGGAACAGTCGAAAAAGTATGCCCAGGAAACAAACGCGGCAGGGATTTTATTAGAAACAGGAAAAGACAATGTTCATGCCCAAGCTCTTTACGAAAGCATAGGCTATGAAAAAGAGAATGATGTGTATTTCTATCATTTATCACTATAATGGAAGAATAGGTGATTAAGATATGGTTTTAAAAGTGATACTAGCAATCATTATGCCTTTTCTTCTTGTCCTTCTTTTTACACGAGTGAGCTATAATCATTATGTTGGAACAGCCTTGGCAGCGGCTTTGCTCATCGCTTCCTATATTAAAGGCTATACGCATGGTCCGAGTATCTTTTTTATCGACATCGTCTCACTTGCTGTCGGTTTTTTCTATGCGAGAAAAATGAAGGCGGACTTGCTAAAGAAGAAATAGGTTTGAGGTTGAACAAAAAGAGAAATACTTAACTAAAAAAGGGCTATGGTGAGCTCTTTTTTTCGTGATTGCAAAATAATTCTTAAGTTTGCAAGAAAATCTTTGAATTTGCAAAAAAATCATAGAGTTTGCAAAAAAACGAGCAAAGTTGCAAAATTCTACTAAAATCAGCCTGCAACGACGATCACAACTTACATACCAATAAAATTAATGCGAACTAAAGTTCGTATTTTTAGTGATTTTCCATTATTTTGTGGTAAACTATTCATAATGATAATTACGGAATGGAGGCTTATGTGTGAGCGATCAATTTGAATTAGTCTCAAAATACAAACCGCAGGGTGATCAGCCTAAAGCAATTCAATCTCTTGTTGAAGGAATCAAGCAGGGCAAACGATTCCAAACATTGCTGGGTGCCACTGGTACAGGGAAAACCTTTACTGTTTCAAATGTAATCAAAGAAATAAATAGACCGACATTAGTCATTGCTCATAACAAAACATTAGCAGGACAGCTTTATAGTGAGTTTAAAGAGTTTTTCCCTAACAATGCTGTTGAGTATTTTGTGAGCTACTATGATTACTATCAGCCAGAAGCCTATGTGCCGCAAACAGATACATTTATAGAAAAAGACGCAAGCATTAACGATGAAATTGATAAGCTTCGTCACTCAGCCACATCATCGCTTTTTGAACGGAACGATGTCATTATTATTGCCAGTGTTTCGTGCATTTACGGCCTCGGTTCGCCAGAGGAATATAAAGAGTTAGTTGTTTCATTAAGAACGGGTATGGAAATCGAACGTAATCAATTACTAAGAAAATTAGTCGATGTTCAATATGAAAGAAATGATATTGATTTCCGAAGAGGAACATTCCGGGTTCGCGGTGATGTAGTGGAAATTTTCCCGGCCTCACGTGATGAACAGTGTATCCGAGTTGAATTTTTCGGTGATGAAATAGACCGGATTCGAGAAGTGAATGCCTTAACAGGTGAGATTTTAGGAGACCGTGAGCATGTCGCGATATTCCCGGCTTCCCACTTCGTCACTAGAGAAGAAAAGATGGAAAAAGCGATTAAAAACATCGAAGCAGAGCTTGAGGAGCGACTTGAAGAGATGCGCGAAAAAGGAAAGCTACTTGAAGCACAGCGCCTTGAGCAACGAACAAGATATGACCTGGAAATGATGAGAGAAATGGGCTTTTGCTCTGGGATCGAAAACTACTCCCGTCATTTAACATTACGACCTCCAGGGTCAACACCTTATACCCTGCTCGACTTCTTTCCGGATGATTCTTTAATTATTATTGATGAATCACATGTTACATTACCGCAAATCAGGGGTATGTTTAATGGAGACCAAGCGCGTAAGCAGGTGCTTGTTGACCATGGCTTCCGTTTGCCATCAGCAATAGACAACAGGCCATTACGATTTGAGGAATTTGAAAAGCATATCGAAAACATTGTTTTTGTATCAGCAACACCTGGTCCATATGAAATGGAACATTCACCTGAAATGATTGAACAAATTATTCGTCCGACAGGATTGCTCGATCCAACAATTGATGTTCGGCCAATCGAAGGTCAAATTGATGATTTAATCGGAGAGATTCAAACACGAGTTGAAAAAAATCAGCGTGTGCTGATCACAACTTTAACTAAGAAAATGTCAGAGGATTTAACAAATTATCTCAAGGAGATTGGCATTAAAGTCAATTACCTCCACTCAGAAATTAAAACATTGGAGCGGATTGAAATTATCCGCGAGCTCCGGCTTGGAAAATATGATGTGTTAGTTGGGATTAACCTTCTAAGAGAAGGGTTGGATATTCCAGAGGTTTCACTTGTGGCGATTTTAGACGCGGACAAAGAAGGGTTCTTACGTTCAGAGCGATCACTCATCCAAACAATCGGGCGTGCTGCTCGTAATGCAGAAGGCCATGTAATCATGTACGCAGATAAAATCACGAACTCAATGGAGATTGCAATCAATGAAACAAAGCGGCGCCGCGAAATTCAAGAGGAATTTAACAAAAAACATGGAATTACACCGCAAACGATTCAAAAGGAAATTCGCGATGTGATCCGTGCCACAATGGCAGCAGAAGATCAAGAAGAGTATGAAGCAACACCTGCAAGTAAACTAACGAAGTTAACGAAGAAAGAACGAGATAAAGTCATTACTGAAATGGAAAATGAAATGAAGGAAGCAGCAAAAGCATTGAACTTTGAGCGCGCTGCGGAGCTTCGTGATTTAATTTTAGAGCTGAAAGCGGAAGGGTGAAGCAATTATGGCAATGGAACATATTGTTGTGAAGGGAGCGCGAGCCCACAACTTAAAAAATATTGATGTGACCATACCGCGTGATAAGCTTGTTGTCGTAACAGGATTATCTGGTTCAGGAAAGTCATCATTGGCATTTGATACCATATATGCTGAAGGACAACGTCGTTATGTTGAATCATTATCAGCCTATGCACGTCAATTTTTAGGCCAAATGGATAAACCTGATGTTGATGCCATTGAAGGGCTATCACCAGCCATTTCGATTGATCAAAAAACAACAAGCCGTAATCCGCGTTCAACTGTTGGGACTGTAACGGAAATCTATGATTACTTGCGTTTGCTTTACGCGAGAGTCGGTCGCCCAACTTGTCCTATTCATGGAATTGAAATCTCATCTCAAACAATTGAACAAATGGTTGATCGCATTTTAGAATACCCGGAACGAACAAAGCTTCAAGTCCTTGCACCAATTGTGTCAGGTCGTAAAGGAACTCATGTGAAAGTGTTTGAAGATATTAAGAAACAAGGGTATGTTCGTGTTCGTGTCGATGGAGAAATGCATGAGCTTTCAGAAGATATTGAGTTAGAGAAGAATAAAAAGCACTCCATTGAAGTGGTGATCGACCGTATTGTCGTTAAGGAAGGAGTCGCTTCTCGATTAGCCGATTCATTAGAGGCAGCCTTAGGGCTTGGAGAAGGCAGAGTCATAATTGATGTAATTGGTGAAGAAGAGCTTCTTTTCAGTGAGCATCATGCGTGTCCACAATGCGGGTTTTCTATTGGTGAGCTTGAGCCAAGAATGTTTTCGTTTAATAGCCCGTTTGGCGCTTGCCCTGAGTGTGATGGTTTGGGGTCAAAGCTAAAGGTCGATCTAGATCTTGTGATTCCAAATAAGGATTTATCACTTAAGCAGCATGCGATCGCACCGTGGGAGCCGACAAGCTCACAGTATTATCCGCAAATGCTTGAGGCTGTATGTAATCATTACGGAATTGATATGGATGTTCCTGTTAAGGATATTCCAAAGCATTTATTAGATAAAGTGTTATATGGCAGTGATGGAGAAGAAATATATTTCCGCTATGAAAATGACTTTGGTCAAGTTCGCGAAAATTATATTCAATTTGAAGGTGTCATCCGAAACGTTGAAAGACGGTATAAGGAAACAACCTCAGACTTTATCCGTGAGCAAATGGAAAAGTATATGGGACAGCAGAATTGTCCGAGCTGTAAAGGATATCGTCTAAAGAAGGAAACTCTTGCTGTCTTAATTCAAGGAAATCACGTTGGTGAGATTACGAAACTATCCGTTCAGGATTCACTTGAATTTTTTCAAAATTTGTCCCTTACAGAGAAGGAAATGAAGATTGCCAATCAAATTTTGAAGGAAATTTGTGAACGATTAGGTTTTCTAAATAATGTTGGGCTCGATTATTTAACCCTTAATCGCTCGGCCGGAACATTATCAGGCGGAGAGGCTCAGCGAATTCGTCTTGCTACTCAAATCGGTTCGAGATTAACAGGGGTTTTATACATACTTGATGAACCATCGATTGGTCTTCATCAGAGGGATAACGATCGTTTGATTGACACTCTCAAAAACATGAGGGACATCGGGAATACGTTAATCGTTGTTGAGCATGATGAGGATACGATGGTTGCAGCAGACTATTTAATCGATATTGGTCCAGGTGCAGGGATTCATGGAGGACAGGTGATTTCAGCTGGAACACCAGAAGAAGTGATGAATGATGAAAATTCCTTAACAGGACAGTACTTATCAGGGAAGAGGTTTATTCCACTTCCATATGAACGGAAAAAACCAGATGGACGTTATATAGAGATAAAAGGGGCAAAGGAAAATAATCTTCGCAATGTTAATGTGAAGTTTCCTTTAGGCACATTTATTGCTGTAACAGGTGTTTCAGGTTCTGGAAAAAGTACGTTAGTAAATGAAATTCTTCATAAATCATTAGCGCAAAAGCTTCACAAAGCAAAGACAAAACCTGGTGAGCATAAAGAAGTGAAAGGTGTCGAGCATCTTGAAAAGGTCATTGATATTGATCAATCGCCAATCGGACGTACACCAAGGTCAAATCCTGCCACTTATACAGGTGTATTTGACGATATTCGCGATGTATTTGCGACAACAAACGAAGCGAAAGTTAGAGGCTACAAAAAAGGCCGCTTTAGCTTTAATGTAAAAGGTGGACGCTGTGAAGCTTGTCGCGGTGATGGGATCATTAAAATTGAAATGCACTTCCTTCCGGATGTGTATGTACCTTGTGAGGTTTGCCATGGAAAAAGATATAACCGCGAAACGCTTGAAGTGACCTATAAAGGGAAAAACATTTCGGATATTTTAGAAATGACAGTAGAAGATGCGGTTGTTTTCTTTGAAAATATCCCAAAAATCAAACGCAAGCTACAAACGATTTATGATGTTGGTCTTGGTTATATTACACTTGGGCAGCCTGCTACTACGCTATCTGGAGGAGAGGCCCAAAGGGTTAAGCTGGCTTCCGAGCTGCATAGACGTTCGTCAGGTCGTTCTCTGTATATTTTAGATGAACCAACAACAGGTCTCCATGTCGATGATATTGCCCGATTATTAAAAGTCCTGCAACGCTTAGTAGACAATGGAGATACCGTCTTGGTCATTGAACATAACTTGGATGTCATTAAAGCAGCAGATTATTTGGTTGATTTAGGTCCTGAAGGCGGGGATAAAGGCGGCCAAATCGTTGGTTATGGGACTCCTGAGGATATTATGAATAATGAGCAATCGTATACAGGTAAGTATTTAAAACCAATCATTGAACGAGATCGTGAACGGATGAGAAAACTAATAAAAGAAAAAGAGGAAGTAGCACAAAGCTAACTCGTGCATAGACAGGCTGATTTCTTTGGAGATCAGCCTGTTTTTATGTCATATTACCTATATTTTATTTATGTTTTGGAATTAACAATAAGCTAAGTTTTTCCATTTAGGCACAATGTTGATCTGATAAAAACCAAGTAGATCGTTCCTTCTAACTACCTTTTTCCATAATATCACCTCAACTAGTCCCTAGGATTCATTTTTTGTTATGAACAACGACGGCCATTTTGATTAGTAACCGTTCACAAACTCTTTAAAATTAGGAAATAAGCGCATTTCCGTCTAGTGTTTTTGCTCAATTTGCCCGAGTTGACGAAAGCATAAAAATAGAATTAGATGTTAATAAGAAATGAATGCTTTACTGAAAGGAGCATATGAATGAAGAGCATCAGAAGTCGTTTATTCCTTATGCTTCTTGTTTTTATTATCATACCGTATTTTTTATCTGTGTTTTTCATTTATGGATATACAAAAAATAGAGTAGAAACACAAGCGCTTGAGGTTAGCGAAACTCAAATGAATAAACTATCAAGGGAACTAGAACAATACTTTCACGAAATTGGCAATCTGCCATATCTCATTTATCGCAATCCTGACTTATTTCATATCTTTTCGAGTGAAGGGAATATCGCTTACGCTAATCCGCAAATAAGGGAAAACAACATTGGAACTTTTTATCTGATGAGAAATGAAATCCGTCAGGTTCGGTTTTATATAAATAAAAGGAAAGAATCAATTACAGCTTATCATGCCAAGGTAAGTGCACCGAAGCTGAAGCCGGACATATTAGAGGAAGACGCGATTTCTATGCTGTATCACTCTAACGATACAGATCTGATTGAGCCGCCTCATCAGATCGTAAATTATAACGATGCTGCCATTGTGCCTGAGTCAGACAAAACGGTTGTTTTCACCATCCATCATAAAATTGTTGATGTTTTATCAAATGAATTTCTTGGTTTTATTACGATTGATCTTGATCTCGACGCATATGCCCGTTTATGTAACAGTTTGATTCAGGAAAATGAGGAGACCGTCTTGCTCCTTGATCATAATGATAATGTTATGTATGCAAGTGATGAGTCTCTCATTGGAAAAAAAGCACCTTCGAGTTTGATAAACAAAATAAATACAAAAGAGATGAAACCAGGTGAGGATATTGTTTTATCCAAAACATTATCAGGCTCTTTAGACCAGTGGAAATTAGTGAAGGTTACGCCTAGCTCCTATTTATTCCATGATGCAAGACAAACGGCAATGATGAATAGTTTTGTTGGGATTGGCGTAGGAGTGATGGGATTGATAATGATCGGGTTCGTTTCCTTTAGAATCACTCGTCCGATTAAGATTCTTAGCCAAAAAGTTCGTTCAATTGAAGGGGGAAATATGACAATCCCATTTGGTAGTCATAGTAAGGATGAAATCGGTCATCTTGAAAATCACATGAAGGAAATGATGGATCGAATTAATCTTCATATTGAACGTGAATATAAGCTGGATATTGAAAATAGGAAAAATCAATTCAGAGCATTGAAATCACAGGTGAACCCGCATTTCTTATTCAATGCATTGCAATCGATCGGTGCAGTTGCTCTAAAATCTAATTCTCCCAATGTTTATGATTTAGTCACCTCTTTATCTAAAATGATGAGATACTCAATCAAAGCGAATCAATGGGTATTGATCAGAGAAGAAGTGGATTATATAAAAAGTTATTTATCCCTTCAAAAGGAACGGTTTGGGAAGAACGTAAATGTTTCAATTGAATTAAGCGCAGAACTATTAAACAAGAAAATTCCAAGTATGATCCTTCAACCACTTGTTGAAAACTTTTTTAAGCATTGTTACGAAGAAGGCTTCTATGATGCACAATTACGCATTTATGGTGAAAGAAAAGGTGAATTCATGATCCTTACAGTCGATAATGATGGACCAAGTGTTAGTTCCTCAGAGCTAGCGGATCTTAAAGAAAAGATATACTGTGGAGCAAGCTCGCAGGAGCATATCGGGTTAAAAAACATTCATGATCGCTTAGTTTTATATTATGGTGAAGGGTCAGGTCTAAAGCTTGATCGAAATGATGGAAAAGGTTTTGTCGTCCAGCTGGTAATTCCGCATGAGGTCAATCTATCCAATGATGTCAAGACGTTATTTTTATAGAGGTTAGCACAAGTTGTGCAAATAGCGTAGCAGGGATTGATGTCACGGATTAGGATTTGGCTGCAAGCATATAATAGTTGTTTAGCCAAAGGAGGGTAGGATGAGATGAAGGCACTTATCATCGATGATGAATTCAATGTCCGTTTTGTGATTCAACAGCTGGGACAATGGACAAGCTTCGGAGTAACAGAGGTTTTGGAAGCAGCTAACGGAAATGAAGCAAAACGAATCATTGAAAAGGACCATCCAGAGATTATTTTTACAGATATAAAAATGCCTGGCATGAACGGAATGGAGCTTGTTGAATGGTTAGATGAAATCTCTTATTCCGGCAAAGTCATTTTTATTACGGGCTATGATGATTATTGCTTTATGAGAAAAGCGATTCAGCTTAATAGCTTTGATTACTTATTAAAGCCAATAGAAGCAGAGCCGTTTAATAAAGCATTAGCTGCTGCTGTTCAAGCATGGGCAAGTGAGGAAAAAGAGCGCAAAAAGGAAGAGACCAACGAAGAAGTGGTCAAGAGATTTCGAATGAATCAGGTGATCACACAAGCTTGCTTAGGAGAACCGTTTGAAGAGGGGGAAGTCGCTTCATTTCTTCCTCATGCAGACCATTACGAATTCGCCCTTATATCTTTTTATCATATGCACCATGCCGAACCATATATTCAAAAGTTAGCGAATGAACTCGTTCAACAAGGCAGGGGGAATGCCTTTGCGCTTCAGCACGATCAAAACCTGTGTATGGTCATATCAACAGATTCGCAGTGGATCTTCATTGAGGAATGGATTTGTCAGCAGTTTGATATTCCAGTCCGTCTTGTATGCAGTCATTCACTAGACCATTTGCACGAGATTCCTAGAATTTATCAAGAATTACAACAGGCATTGGATGATCAAAACTATCGATCGATCCACCGTTTAAATGACCTTGATGATGCACGGCGTATGCAGGATATTGTCGCTTATGTAGAAACGTATTATATGGAGGAATTAAGCTTAGAAAAACTAGCAGGTCGATTCTTTTTAAGTCGGGAGCATATCTCAAGAAAGTTCAAGCAGCAAACAGGGATGCCCTTGTCCAAATACATCACGAACTTAAGAATACGTCAGGCGAAAGCTTGGCTCACCGAAACAGAAGAGTCGATTCTCTCTATTTCTTTAATGCTTGGCTATCAAGATGAAAAATACTTTTCAAAGCTATTCAAAAAGGTTGTGGGTATCACTCCTTTTGAATATCGAAATGAAGAGAGAAGTCGAAGATATGAAAGCTGATAACAGACTGGGGTGAAAATATGAAAAAACGAAACTACCTCATTTATTTGATAGGGGCACTGGGTCTACTTCTATCAGGATGTCAGGAAGCGACGAAGACAAAGGAAATACAAGCAGCCGAATCAAAAATGACGTTGCATATAAGAAATCCTAAAGTGGAAATTGCAACACAATTTGAGCAAATGGCGTCAGCCTACGAACAAGAACATCCTTATATTGATATTGAAATCGAAACAGTCGGAGGAGCAACAGACGATCTTGCTGATTTAAAAGCACAGCTTGCTGCAGGAACAGGTCCGGATATTTTCACAAACAACGGATATGAGCAGGCAAGATTATGGCGAAAATATTTAGAAGATTTATCAGATCAGTCTTGGGTGAAGGATGCCTATGAGGAAGCTTTATATCCAATCACGTTTGATGAAAAAATCTACGGTATGCCGATGAATATGGAAGGGTATGGTTTAGTCTACAACAAAGATTTGTTTGCAAAGGCTGGTATTCATGAACCTCCGAATACATTAAAGGAATTAAGGTTTGCTGTAAAAAAGATACAACAAGCAGGTATCACTCCTTTTGCTAGCGGCTATTATGAGGATTGGAAATTAGGGGTGTTGCTTGTAAATGTCGCTTTTGCTCAGCAAAATGATGCAGATGAATTTATAAAAAATTTACATGCAGGAACAGAGAAAATAACCACGAATCAATTATTTAAAGACCTTATTCAATTACTTGATATGACAGTACAATACGGAAATCGCGACCCTTTAACAACTGATTATACAATGGAGTTAAATCAGTTCACATCCGGGGAAGCAGCGATGATTCTTCAAGGCAATTGGATCCAGCCAATGATTGACCAAGTTGCACCTAATATGAATATTGGCTTTCTCCCAATACCAATTCATAACGACCAAAAAAATGATGCCCTGGTTGTTAGCGTTCCGAACTACTGGGTTGTGAACAATCAATCATCTCCGGAAAAGAAACAAGAGGCGAAAAAATTCTTAAATTGGATGGTGTCCTCTGAACAGGGAAAAACCTTTTTAACAGAAGAGTTTAAATTCATTCCTGCCTTTAAGCATATTGAGACGGATGATTTAGGACCACTTGCTAATGACACCTTAGCATACTACAAAAGGGGAAACATCGTATCCTCTAACTGGTACCACTTTCCTGTCGGTGTCAAAGAGCAATTTGGAACATTTATGCAACAATATATCGCACATCAGCTTAATCGTGATCAATTATTGCGAGAGCTTCAAACATCATGGGATCGCGCCTCTAGTCAAATGAAAACTCAAACGCCTTAATCATGATAAGGATTGAAATGGAGGACTTTTGCTTTGAGAAGTGAACAAGAGATGATGAATATTCTATTAGATTTCGCTTTGAATGATGATCGGATTCGCCTGGTAACGTTAGAAGGATCACGGACAAACAAACATATTTCCCCTGATTCATTCCAAGATTATGATATTTCTTACTTTGTAACAGATATTCATTCTTTTAAGAAAAATGATCATTGGCTTGATATTTTTGGGAAGCGCGCTATGATGCAAAAGCCCGAGGATATGGAGCTTTTTCCATCAGAATTAGGCAATTGGTTTTCTTATATCATTCTTTTTGAGGATGGGAATAAATTAGATCTCACACTTATTCCCATTCAAGAGGTAGATGATTATTTTACCAATAGCGATGGTTTAGTTGAGATCTTACTTGATAAGGATGCTCTAATAAAACATGAAGTGGTCGCAAATGATCGTCAATATTGGGTGAAGAAACCAACTGCAAGAGAATATGATGATTGTTGCAACGAGTTTTGGATGGTGTCCACTTACGTTGTGAAAGGCTTAGCCAGAAAAGAAATTCTTTTTGCAATAGACCATTTAAACGAGATAGCACGCCCAAATTTATTAAGAATGATGGCTTGGCAAATCGGGGCAGAACAAGGATATACGTTTAGTGTGGGAAAGAACTATAAATTTATCAATCGGTATCTTCCAAATGATGATTGGGAAGCATTGCTATCAACCTATTCTCAGAATGGGTATCAAAATATGTGGCAGTCTTTATTTACTTGTTATGAGTTATTTAGAAAATACTCAAAAGCTGTAGCAGAAAAACTTGATTACACGTATCCAGATTACGATCATGCAATTACAAAGTAAGGGACAAGGGGACAGGAACCTTGTCCCGTTTCTTATTTAGGGACAGTGGACCTGTCCCTATGGACCTATACCATATCAATTTACGACGAAATTCTCATCAATGTATGACATATCCTCCAAATTAAGACTAACCTATAATTCTATTTGTAAACGAAAGTGGTGGGGCTATTAAAAAGCTACCATCGAAACTAGGAAAAAATCTTACTAGGAGGATAAGCGATGAACTTTAAGAGTTTTGCCAAACAAGCAACAGTCGTAACACTTAGTACAGCGATTTTATTAGGAGGCGGTGAGTCACTGACCTTTGCGAAAGAAAAAGACTCACGTGATCACAATGAATCTTATGGTATTTCACATATCACACGTTCTGATATGCATAAGATCATGGAGCAGCAAGGTGATGCTAGATACACAGTCCCTGAGTTTGACGAATCAAAAATAAAAAATATTCCTTCTGCAAAAGGATATGATGAGTTAGGGAACTTAATCAATTTAGATGTGTGGGACACATGGCCACTGCAAAATGCAGACGGGACAGTCGCAACTTATAATGGCTATCAAATTGTCTTTGGTCTAGCAGGTGATCCTGACAGAGGCTGGGACACATTTATTTACATGTTCTATAAAAAAATAGGCGACAATTCAATTGATAGTTGGAAAAATGCAGGAAGAGTCTTTAAAGATTCCGATAAATTCAAATCAGATGAACAAAATTTAAGAGACCAAGCAGAAGAATGGTCTGGTTCCGCAACATTAACGTCTGACGGAGAAATTCGCTTATTTTATACAAACCGTCATGGATGGGATCCGGAACATGGATTCTTTGGGAAACAAACATTAACAACAGCCCAAATCAATGTTTCTGAGCCAAGTGACAATACATTGCAGGTAGATGGGGTTCAAGACCATAAATCGATCTTTGATGGTGACGAGAAAAACTATCAAACTGTGCAACAAGCTTTTGGTAATGGGAATTATGATGATAATCATACATTAAGAGATCCTCATTATATTGAAGAAAATGGTCGCAAATACCTTGTTTTTGAAGCAAACACAGGAACGGAAACAGGCTACCAAGGTGAGAACTCATTATTTAATAAAGCTTACTATAGTCAAAGTGAAGCATTCTTCCAAACGGAAAAAAGCAATCTACTAAATAGCTCTAAAAAGGATTTAGCGGAAATTGCTAACGGAGCACTAGGAATTATTGAAATTAATGATGATTTCACATTAAAGAATGTCATGAAGCCGCTAATTGCCTCAAACACGGTAACAGATGAAATTGAGCGTCCAAACATCTTTAAAAAGGATGGAAAATGGTATCTATTTACAAGCTCAAGAGGATCTAAAATGACGATTGACGGCATAGATGATGAAGATATTTATCTATTAGGTTATGTTTCAAACTCATTAACTGGTCCATACAAGCCATTAAACAAAACAGGACTTGTGTTACATCACGATTTAGATCCATATGATGTTACATGGACTTACGCGCACTTCGCGATTCCGCAAGAGGGAAGCGACAACGCAGTCGTAACAAGCTATATGACAAACAGAGGATATTTTGAAGACCATAAATCCACTTTTGCACCAAGTTTCCTTTTAAACATTAAAGGTGATAAAACATCTGTTGTAAAAGATGGAATCCTTGAACAAGGTCAAATAACGATTAAATAATCTTAAAGATAGACTGTTTTTGCAAACTTAGTTGCTATAAAATTAGCGCCTGAGAAGGGGTGATTTCTGCTGCAGGATGCTCGCTTTCCTTGGGTTTCCCTTGTCTCGCAACTCCCGTAGGAGTCTCGCACCTTCCGCAGAAATCAACCTAAACAGTCTTTGTGCAAAGAACCTATTCAATAATCAGAGTCTATGAAAAAAGAAATGCCAGTTAACGTATGGCATTTCTTTTTATTATATAAATGTGGTGAATCAATACATGGAAAAGAATAAAAGTGTTTATAAAAAAATATGCTTAACGATCATCTGCTTTTTCATAATAGGTACAGCTATGTTTATTTTAATTCAATTAAAACCAACCAAGGAAATAACAGAGTCAAGAGAAGATCCCTCTTTTCGAGCTCATTATCATTTTACTGTACCTGATAAATGGAAAAATGATCCGCAAAGACCGATTTATTTTAATGGTAAATATCATTATTACTATCTATATAATCGAGATTATCCGCACGGAAATGGGACAGAATGGAGACATGCTACATCAGAAGATCTTATTCATTGGCATGATGAAGGGGTGGCAATTCCAAAATATACAACGAAAAATGGTGATCCATGGTCAGGCTCAGTTGTCATTGATTGGGAGAATACAGCTGGATTTGGAAAAGGTGCTTTTGTAGCGATTGTGACACAACCTTCATCAGAAGAAGGAAAACAGGAGCAATTTTTATGGTACAGCACCAACAAAGGACAGACATTCACTCCTTATGGAGATAAACCAATCATGAAAAATCCAGGGACTCATGATTTTCGAGATCCAAAGGTTATTTGGGATGAGCGAGACCATAAATGGAAAATGGTGATGGCTGAGGGAGCGAAAATAGGGTTTTATGAATCTCAAAACCTTAAGGACTGGGAATACACAAGTGGTTTTACAACAGAGGGGATTGGTGTTTTAGAGTGTCCTGATCTCTTTGTCATGCGTGCTAATGACGGAACAGTCAAATGGGTGCTCGGTGTAAGTGCCAATGGAATATCTACAAATCAACCGAATACGTTTGCCTATTGGATTGGACATTTCGATGGAAAAGCCTTTGTAGCTGATCAGCAGGAACCTAAGTGGTTGGATTACGGATTTGATTGGTATGGCGGGGTGACGTTCGAGGACGGGAAAAACAAGAACCAGCTGACAAAACGTTATGCATTTGCATGGATGAATAATTGGGCATATGTGCATAACACTCCAACATTAGAGGAGGATTTTAACGGGATGGATTCAATCATAAGACAAATCGAGTTAATTTATCAGGGCGATAATGATTATGCTCTTGCTTCCCGGCCGATTGATGCGCTAAATCGCTTAGCAGGAGATATTGAAACAATAGAGGAGATGAAAATCACTGGTACCGATACCCTGCCAGTAAAAGGTGAGGTGTATCAATTAGAAACAGACATCTCGTGGACAGAACTTAAAAATGTTGGTCTGCGGCTTCGGGAATCAGATGACAAGAAAAAACATGTTGATGTCGGAATTTTCTTTGATACAGAGAAGCCGTATGTTTATGTTAATCGTTCTAATACAGACCAGCCAGATCAAACACATCAATTTTTAGAAAGCACATCTTCTTTTAATGAAAATAACCAGCAAGTTCACCTAAAGATCCTGGTGGACAAAGCAAGCATAGAGGTATTCATAGATGATGGAAAAACGGTACACTCCCAGGTCATTTTCCCAGAATCCAAAGACCAAGGGATTACACTCTTTTCAGAAGGTGGTTCAGCTGTTTTTCGGAATCTTAAGGTTACACATATGAACCCATCTACCAATTAGCAGACTAAATTGTAGTGATTTGGTCTGTTTTTTTAATGATGATGTTGCGAATTTGAAGATTTTAGCTTATAAGGTCGAAAAATATGCTTTTGGAATTATATGTATTTACCCTATACTTAAATAAAAGGTTAGATGATGCTGATCGCTATCTAGTGGTTAAGTATAAATCATGTTCATAAGATGAAAGGAGGAATATAATGTCCGAAAGAAAACCTTTTAACGATGCATCAGAGCATATGAGTAATATTGAAGGATACCCATCTGACATAGACTTAAAAAAGCTGCCTAAGCCTCTAAGATATTTTGGCTATTTTTTTATCTCATTCTTTACCATAGCCATCTTATTCATCATAATAGCCAATTTAATGATGTAGGGAGTTTATATGACTTTTATGCAGCCTCTTTAGATTTCCTCCTATCTCCCAATATGTACATAAATATAAATTTCATCAATGAATACTGAAACCTCTTCCTCTTTCATACGTACTAAAGATAAGGAGAGTGAAGGAAATGGATAATACGAATAAATTCCTAGCTTCGTTAAATTATTTTAGTGTGTTATTTGCTCCATTTTTATTACCCATAATCATTTATTTTGTTGTAGATCATCAGGAAGTGAAGCAGCATGCCAAAAAAGCGATTGTATCACATATTATTCCGTTCTTGTCTATTATAGGTTTCATCATCATGTTTTTCTTTACAGTAGGTTCCAATCCATCAGAAAATACCGTTATTTTTAGTATGATTATAAGTTTTGTGCTAGTCGGCTTAATTAATATCATTGTGTTTATCTGGAACATTGTAAAAGGGATTAGAATTTTTACAAAGGAATCCTAAGGGGGAGTTTTGATGAAAGAGCAAAGAAAACGAATTTTACGATTAGTGGAAGAAGGAAAACTTTCAGCGGATGAAGCCTTGTCACTTATTGAAGCCTTAGAAAAAGAAGAAACAGTGAGAGAGGAAAAAATTACAGCGTTGTCCACAGAGGTGTTTGGAGAAAAATCCTCATATAGTCAGTACGAATCTGCAGAACATAAGCAATCAATAGGTAATAAATTAATGGATTGGGTAGATTCAGCCGTCAAAAAAGTAAAGGATATGGACTTGGATTTAAATTTTGGGAAATCAATTGGGCTTCAACATATTTTCCAGTTCCAAGACAGCTCAATTCAAGATATTGATATTCAGCTTTCTAATGGCAGTGTAAACCTTGAGCCATGGTCTGAAAACGATGTTCGAGTTGAATGTGATGTTAAGGTGTTTCGCGTAGAAAATACAGAGCAGGCAAGAGAAACCTTTTTAGCTGGCGTTGATTGCCAAATTGAAGGAAACCGATTTGTGTTTTTCACCGAGAAAAAAACAATGAAAGTAAATCTGATGATCAGAGTTCCAGAGCAATCATACGAACAAGTAAAAGTAAAATTGTTTAACGGACCAATTAGAGGGGAAAATTTAAAAGTAGAAACCATGAAAGTAAAGACAGTCAATGGTGTAATCTCTTTTTCGTCCCTTAATGGTGCAAAAGGAGAATTTGAAACAGCAAATGGGCAAATTAAATTATCAGATGCTCAGTTTGATAAGCTGGAAATGGAAACAATTAGCGGTCACATTCAATTTAATGGCTCAGCTGAAAAAGTAGATGCTCAGAGTTTTAATGGAAATGTGCAGCTAAAGCTAAACGATGACAGTTGTGAAACCTTATATGCAAAAACAGCTACCGGGAATATTGATATCTCAATTCCTGAAAAAAGTGCGGTCGTTGGAGAGCTAAAATCAAATCTAGGATCACTTGCAACACATCTTAAGGATGTAGAGGTTTCCTTCGAGAAAAATGAGACCATTCAAAAAGAACTTAAGTTCCGCACAGCTCAGCAAGCAAAAATGACTCTTTTCGCTGATTCAAAAACAGGGTCAATCGAGATTAAATAACTTAAGGAATGATGAAAATTGAAAAAACTAACTCGATCTCGTCAAAATAAAAAATTATCTGGAGTTTTAGGTGGTTTATCGGAATATTTAGGAATGGACGCATCTTTAGTACGAATCTTATTCGTTGTTGCCCTGCTTTTCACTGGATTCTTCCCATTGGGCATCATCTATGTGGTTTCCATATTCTTAATACCAGAAGAAACGGATATTTTATAAAATGAAAAGATGGATAGCGAGCATTCTCGTCAATGCTCTCATCTTAATTGTCGTGGCAGGATTTTTTGATTCGTTTTATTTAAGCGGCATTTGGGCAGCAATAGGTGCAAGCTTCATTTTGTCGATCCTTAATGTCCTTGTCAAACCATTCCTTATTCTATTAACCTTACCAGTGACTGTTTTAACTCTAGGTTTATTTCTTTTTGTCATCAATGCTGTAACACTTATGATCACAGAAGGGCTAATGGGTGATGCGTTTATGATTGATGGCTTTGGTACTGCACTACTCGCAGCTATTTTTATATCGATCCTGAATCTAATGATTCAAAAGGGGATCGTAGAACCGATGCAGAAGGATAAATAAAGTGAAACAACTAAAAGAGTTGAGGTCCATCTCACTCTTTTTTTTGTCCAAACGAATACATATTTTTTACTCCCCTGACTTCTTTTCTAGTAAAGGAAGAAATGAAACAATTTTATACTTAGTTTTTTGTTTCTAGCTCCAGCGCCTAGCCTTAGATCGCACAGGACGTGCAAGTGCAGTCATGGAGATTGACGTCGTGTATTTGACTGTCTCTAGGGTCTAGCCAATTTTGACTTGAAGGCAAAGAACACCTTCTATTCCAATTCGTCTTATTTGCCCTAGGCTGTTTAAGGCGCTTACGCTTTTCTTATAAAAAACAAAAACCTGCACATACTATAGTTGGGTGAGTAGCATGCATAAACAACAGCTTAAGAAACTATGGACGATTATGTGTTTAACCTTTCTATTACCTGCTATCGTACCGATGAGTGGCAACGACATTCCTTCTTTTAGTGTAGAAGCAAGTGCTCCACAAAATTATTTTCATGCTCATCAATACACCTCAACAGATAAAGGTGACATGATGGTGAGTGAAAATACTGCAAAAACAGAGCCTCCTCGCTCGTATTCTCCAATAGGAGAGCGTGAATTTTCCAAAGAAAAATATCTTTCTTTAAAAAGGATGAATACAGCTGAAAATGAATTACATTCAAATGTTGAATTCCCTTATCATCGTTTTGATGTGAAAGTGAACCGGGACGTAAAACCATCTGATAATATCACACTTTATTGGAAGGGAAAATCATTACCTGGAAGACAAGTTACCATGTATGGATGGAATGTTTTAAAAGGAAAATGGATGGAAATAGAAGGTGTGGTAGCTGGTGATTCCTTCATTGAGTTAAAAGGAACGGTAAAAGCAGAGGAATATGTTCAAAACCGAAAAGTGAGTGTGATTGTTCAAGACCAGCTTTCACAGAAATCAAAAAGCTATGATTATTCGTTTGTGTGGATGTCAGATACACAATATTATGCGCAAAACCATCCTTCGATTTTTAATTCAATTACCGAATGGATTGCCGAGAATAGAGATGTCATGAATATCAAATATGTTTTTCATACAGGAGATATTGTGAATAAGGGTAACGATGAACGTCAATGGAAGCGGGCAAGTGCTTATATGAACACCTTGGATGTGGCGCGTATTCCATACGGTGTATTGCCTGGCAACCATGATGAGGGACATGACTTTAACCGATATAAGACATACTTTGGAGAAAAGCGGTTTAAGAAAAAATCTTATTATGGTGAATCCTTTGATCAAAACAGAGGACATTATGATTTAATTTCAGCTAATGGAAAAGACTATGTCTTTGTTTATATGGGCTGGGGAATTGGAAAAAAGGAGATTGAGTGGCTCAATCAAGTACTTGAGCGATATTCTGATCGCACAGCCATTCTTTCATTCCATGAATATTTGAAAAAAAACGGTGATCGAAGCCATAAGGGGGAAGATGTTTTTAAAAAGGTCGTAAAACCAAATCAAAATGTTGTTGCTGTGCTTTGCGGCCATTATCATAGCAGTCAGCTTAATATTGATGAGCTTGATGATGACGGTGATGGGTCGATCGATCGGAAAGTCTATCAAATTCTTGCTGATTACCAAAAAGCTCCTGAAGGTGGAAGCGGCTTTCTCCGGTTGCTGCATGTGGATGAAGAAACAAACACAATTGATATGAGAACCTATTCTCCATACACGAATAAGTATTATTATTATAACCCTAAGAAACATCCTGAAAAAGAACAATTCACAATGGATATTAATGTGGAAAAAACAAAGAAAATGATTTCAACAACCTATTTTGAATTGAACATCTATAAGCAGCTGCCAGATCAGAAGGTAGCGGTGGATAAAAATCGATAAAGTGAAACTACCATCAGCATGAGGCTTACTGTCTGTTATGAGTGGGATAAATAAAAAAGGGGCAGTCCTTCAAGTGACTGTCCCTCAAATAGTTGAAACTTACTGTACGATTATCGACTCATATCCTTTTGATTTTAGTTCTTTTGCTAGAGCTGCAGCATTTTTTTTATTAGTGAATGCGCCGACTTGAACTTTGTAAAGAGGAGTGGGGTTTGTTATTTTGGGTAATTTATAATATCTCTCAATTCCTTTTACAATCGCTTTTGCACATGTCGTGCGGTAATGAGAGGCCCGAAGCAAGGCTGCCTCTGCTTTGTTTGTCATAAATCCGCACTCACATAGGATCGCTGTCATGGTTGTTGCTTTCAACACATGAAAATTTGCTGTTTTCACACCACGGTTTTTTCGTGACGTGTGTTGAATGAGCTCATCCTGTACCGTTTTGGCTAATTGGTAAGCAGCGCGAGGTTTTGTTGTATACACATAGGTTTCAATTCCCTCAGCACTTGTCCATTCCTTCCCGCTGCCATGGGCATTTGCGTGAATGGAAATAAATAAATCAGCTTTTTCACGATTTGCCTTTACGGTCCTCTCATTCAAAGGTACATCACGTTGGTCAGAATGTGTGAACAATACGGTGACTCCTTCATAATGCAGCAACAGCTTCTTCATTTCGTTGGCAACAGCACGATTAAACTCATACTCCTTCATTCCATCAACCGTGCGTTTACCAGGTGTTCCATACCCATGTCCTGCATCAATCACTATTTTCATCTCTTCTCCTCCTAATTAACAATTTCATCCTTTATATAGGAGTTTTAGAGAAAGGAGTAGCGAAGAATATATGAAGATGTTTTGATTAATTTTTATTTTGGAAAGTATGACACTAGTGCTAGAATAGAGACAGAAGTTTCAAAAAAGTAAAAGGCTCTTTTCTAAAAAAATTGTTGTTTCTAAATAGTTTTTGTAACAAAAAACCAATGTAGGTTGATTGGAACGAAAGGTGCGAGACTCCGCGGGAGCGGGACAGGTGAGACCCCACAGGAGCTTTGCGACGAGGATGCTCACCGCCCGCCTCGCGGAAAGCGAGCATCCTGGAGTGGAAATCAACCATCCCAAATACTTGATACAGCGCAACAAAGTTTGTGGAAACAGCCAAAACTAAAAGAAATTAAGGATCATTTGCTTTTCATGTACATAAAGGAGGATACATCATGCCAAAAGTTCGCACAAAAGATCTTGTTGATAAATTTAATTTTGAAATTGTAAGTGGGGAAGAAGGAATCAATCGTCCGATTACAACCAGTGATTTGTCACGTCCTGGAATTGAAATGGCCGGCTTTTTTACATACTATCCAAAAGAACGTGTTCAATTACTTGGAAAAACAGAGCTATCGTTTTTCCATCAGCTATCTCCACAAGAAAAGAAGCATCGCATGGACGAGCTTTGTACAGATATAACCCCTGCAATCATTGTGACAAGAGAAATGGAAACTCCTCACGAGCTAATTGAAGCATCTGAACGAGAAGGAGTTCCTGTATTACGCTCACCGATGAAAACAACTCGTTTATCGAGCCATTTAACGAATTTTCTAGAAGGAAAATTAGCTCCAACAACCGCTGTTCACGGTGTATTGGTTGATATTTATGGTGTCGGGGTTTTAATCATTGGAAAAAGCGGAGTCGGAAAAAGTGAAACAGCACTTGAGCTTGTAAAACGTGGACACCGTCTTGTTGCCGATGATTGTGTAGAAATTCGTCAGGAAGACACAGACACACTAATCGGTAGTGCACCAGAGTTAATTGAGCATTTATTAGAAATTAGAGGACTGGGAATCATCAATGTGATGACACTATTTGGTGCAGGTGCTGTTCGAAGCTTCAAGCGCATCACACTAGTTATTAATCTCGAACTATGGGATCAAAATAAACAATATGACCGTTTGGGCCTTGAAGAAGATAAAATGAGAATCATTGATACAGATATTACAAAGCTAACCGTTCCTGTTCGTCCTGGACGAAACTTATCGGTTATCATCGAAGTAGCTGCCATGAACCACCGTTTAAAAAGAATGGGTGTTAATGCAGCTGAGCAGTTTACAAACAAGCTGGCTGGTGTGATTGAAGAAGGAGATCATGAAGAGGAATAAGCTCTCATCAAATGAATGTATTTGACAGTGGAATTGGGAATATTCTGCTTCTTAAATGGAAGTATTAGGTAGATATCTATATATAAAACAAGTAAAATAAGTATGATTGTGTTTTTATACCATCTCCTGGGTGAAGAAATTAGAGAAAGCAACAATCATACGCAGATAGGGAGATGAAGAAATGGAAGAGAGTATCAAGCCTCTTGATCCGATTTTTCTGGAACTTGGGCCACTGCAAATTCACTGGTATGGAGTGATTATTGGTCTCGGTGCATTACTTGGGCTATACATCGCAGTGAAGGAAAGTGAAAGACGTGGATTACATAAAGACACGTTTGTGGACCTTGTGCTGTTTGCTATTCCAATTGCCATCATAGGGGCAAGAATTTATTATGTCATCTTTCAGTGGGATTATTATTCTCAAAATCCAGGTGACATTATTAAAATATGGAATGGCGGACTTGCGATTCACGGAGGATTAATCGCTGCATTTATTACAGGGGCTGTATTTGCCCGTATAAAAAAGATTTCTTTTTGGAAATTAGCCGATATTGCGGCACCAAGTATTATTTTAGGTCAAGCAATTGGTCGTTGGGGTAATTTTATGAACCAGGAAGCACATGGAGGACCTGTAACAAGAGAGTTTTTAGAAGGTCTGTTTTTACCTGATTTTATCGTGAATCAAATGTATATAAATGGTCAATATTATCACCCGACATTTTTATATGAATCATTATGGAGTCTTGTCGGGTTTATCGGTCTGATGTTGCTTCGCAGGGCAAACTTTAGACGTGGAGAGCTTTTCATAACCTATGTGATTTGGTATTCAATTGGCCGATTCTTTGTCGAAGGACTTAGAACAGACAGTTTAATGTTGACGGATACGTTGCGAATCGCACAGGTGATTTCAATTGTTCTCATCATTATTGCGGTAGGAGTCATGATTTACCGCCGAATGAAGGGATATTCTAATGAACGATATTTAGATGCTAGTCAATAAAGTGAAACTTCCATCAGTGTGGGGGCTTCATCCCCTACTGATGGTTGGTTGAACCCATCGGACCTTAACGGGCAGTTATCCCCTGCTTTTCTTCATTGTAAACTTAGAAGCTTGAAGGAGAGGACTTACTGCCCGTTAAGAATGGGATAAACCCTAGCCAATCAAATATGGACACCAAGGGAGAGGGTTATAGTGGTGAATAGCTTGAAAACAGGCCTGAAGGCTGGTCTGCAAACAACCTGGACATTAGGTAAAGTAATTTTTCCAATTACATTGATTGTCAGTTTGCTGCAATATACACCTGTTTTAGGATGGATTGTTCAGCTCATATCCCCATTGATGCGGATTTTTGGATTATCGGGCGAAGCAGCAATTCCACTTGTTATTGGAAATTTCCTTAATCTTTATGCTGGAATTGGAGCAATTTTCTCCCTTGAGTTAACAGTGAAGGAAGTTTTTATTTTAGCGCTAATGCTTTCGTTTTCACATAATTTACTTGTAGAATCAACTGTTGCTGCAAAAGTTGGATTAAAACTGTGGATTATTTTGCTCGTAAGGCTTGGATTAGCGTTTGTCTCTGCTATTGTGGTAAATCTGACATGGCAAGGTGGAGGCGAAACGGCTCAATATGGGTTTGTTAGCCAATCAAGTGACAATCCAAATGGATGGCTTGAAATTATCGGGCTAGCTTTACAAAAAGCAACACTAGGAATCATACAGCTAGCTTTAATTGTGATTCCTCTATTGGTTGTCATTCAATTACTTAAGGATTATGGATTATTAGACGTATTTACTCGCTGGATGGCACCAGTTACGAGAATGCTTGGAATGAAAGAAAATACATCGATGACTTTAGTTGCCGGATTAACAATCGGATTAGCATATGGTGCAGGTGTCATGATTCAGGCGGTAAAAGAAGATGGAGTAAGCTATAAAGATTTAACACTAGCTTTTATTTTTCTCGTATCTTGTCACGCCGTTGTAGAGGATACTTTAATTTTTATTCCATTAGGAATTCCTGTATGGCCTTTGCTAGTGACTCGTTTGTCTGTAGCGATTATCCTAACCATGACCATTGCAGCGATTTGGCGAAAACTTGAATCAACACCTAGAAGAAAGGAAGCGACGTATGAAAATTAACACACTATTATTCGACCTAGATGGAACATTAATCAATACAAATGAATTAATTATTGAATCCTTTCTCCACACACTACATTCGTATTATCCAAACGAATACAAAAGAGAAGATGTTCTGCCGTTTATAGGTCCGACTTTATATGATACGTTTAACAGCATCAATCCTGAAAAAACAGAAGAAATGGTAAAGGTGTATCGAAAGTTTAACCATGAGCAGCATGATGTGCTTGTAACAGAATATGAAACGGTTTTTGAAACAGTTCGAGCCCTTAAAGAGCATGGATTCAAGCTAGGCATTGTGACGACAAAAATCCGTGATACTGTAAATATGGGCCTAAGCCTTACAAAGCTTGATCAGTTCTTTGATGTTGTCGTCACACTTGATGATGTTGAGAACGCAAAGCCCCATCCAGAGCCTGTTTTAAAAGCATTGGCACAGCTGGACTCCAAGCCGGAGGAAGCGATCATGGTAGGAGATAATCATCATGATGTTGAAGCAGGGAAAAATGCTGGTACAAAAACAGCCGGTGTTGCTTGGAGTATCAAAGGTAGAGAGTATATTAGCAGTTACAACCCGGATTATTTACTTGAAAAAATGAGTGATTTACTTCCAATTGTTGGAGTGAAGTAATGTGAGGCGGACAACAAGATATCCTGTTTCAGGTGCCAATTCCCTTTGGCATGTGTATAAAACCGTACCATTTTGGAAGGTTGTTCGAAACTTTATCGTTATCCAGATTGCACGCTACACACCTTTTTTAGCCGTGAAAAACTGGTTGTACCGCACTTTTTTACATATGAAGATCGGTGATCAAACGTCGTTTGCGCTGATGGTCATGCTTGATGTGATGTTTCCTGAAAAAATATCGGTCGGAAAAAACACCGTAATCGGCTATAACGCAACGATTCTCGCCCATGAATATTTGATCAAAGAATACCGACTCGGTGATGTTCATATTGGGGACGAGGTCATGATCGGAGCAAACACAACGATTTTACCAGGTGTAACAATCGGTGACGGTGCTATCGTTTCAGCAGGAACCCTTGTCCACAAAGATGTCCCGCCTGGTGCATTTGTAGGTGGAAATCCGATGAACATCATTTATACAAAAGAAGAGCTGGCCAAAAGAGAAGAGGCTGCTAGTATTGACTAGTAGCTTTTTCTTTTAGATGTTTGTCATTTTTATTAAGGGGCTCTTTAGCAGAAACTATTTAGGTTGATTGAAGCGGAAGGTGCGAGACTCCTGAGGGAGTAGCGGGACAGGTGAGACCCCACAGGCGCAAAGCGGCGAGGATGCTCACCGCCCGCCCCGCGGAAAGCGAGCATCCTGAAGCTGCAATCAACCAACGACAATCATTCTTACATAGCATCAAGGTGTAAACTTATCTTAATTAAACGTTTGTTTAAACACTCAAAAGTCAGAATAATAAGTAAAATCAACAAATCTATCCTAAAAACTAGTAATTCCTTGAAATCCTTTCTTCACTTTGGTAATATATTAGCATATTAGCGAAGTAAAGGATTCTGAAAATTAACGAAGTATTCAATGACGGGGGTACAGACACACATGTTTATGTTTGAAAAACCGCTTGGAATGGTTGATACATTACCAAATTTATATGAAGTAAAAAAGAAAACCCGCAATAAAATGACAAACGAAATTGAAGGATGGGGCTTTGAATTTATCGAAACACCAACACTAGAATATTACGAAACAGTTGGTGTTCAATCAGCCATCTTAGATCAGCAGCTTTTTAAATTGCTAGATCAACAAGGCCATACACTCGTGCTTCGTCCAGATATGACAGCACCAATTGCACGTGTGGCAGCCTCAAAACTATTTAACAATCTATATCCGCAACGGCTTGCCTATTCAGCAAATGTATTCCGTGCTCAACAGCATGAAGGGGGGCGTCCAGCTGAATTTGAACAAGTTGGGGTGGAATTAATTGGTGATGGTACATCAAGTGCAGATGCCGAAGTGATTGCCTTGATGGTTTCAGTATTAAAGAAGGCAGGTCTGCCAAACTTTAAAATTGCGATCGGTCATATTGGTTATGCGAATGCCCTTTTCAAAGAAGTATTAGGAAACCAAGAACGTGCGGATGTATTAAGACGTTTCCTTTATGAGAAGAACTATGTGGGCTATCGTGAACATGTAAAAAGCTTACCTTTATCCTCTATTGATAAAGAGCGTTTATTTACATTACTAACCCTTCGCGGCGGTATCGAAAAAGTAAATGAAGCAAAAGAGCTTGTTACCACGCAGGAAGCCCTTGCCTCTTTAGAGGAAATTTCACAAATATGGAATGCACTTGAGGCTTATAAGGTAACAGATTATTTAAAGCTTGATTTAAATATCGTCAGCCATATGAGCTATTATACAGGCGTTTTATTCGAAGTTTATGCAGAACATGTTGGATTCCCAATTGGAAATGGCGGACGTTATGACCACTTATTTGAAAAGTTCAACCGTGCTGCACCAGCAACCGGATTTGGTCTGCATTTAGACCGTTTAATTGAAGCACTGAATGTTACAGAGGAAGCAACACTTCAATGTGTCATCTACAGCCAGGAGCGTCGCGCAGAAGCGATTTCCTATGCAACAGAGCTAAGACAATCAAATAAACGCGTTGTGATGCAGGATATTACGGGCATTAAAGATGTTGATGCCTATACAAAGAAATTTGAAGAAGTAAGTTATTTTATCGGTTCAAGAAAGGAGGAGCTGTAACATGAATCAACAGCTAACAATTGCGATGCCAAAAGGGAGAATTTTTGAAGAAGCAGCAGACATGCTTCGCAAAGCAGGCTATCAGCTTCCTCCTGAATTCGATGAATCTAGAAAACTAATTTTAGATGTTCCAAACGAAAACATTCGCTTTATTTTAGCGAAGCCAATGGATGTAGTTACATATGTTGAACATGGTGTAGCGGATGTTGGAATTGCTGGAAAAGACGTGATGCTTGAAGAAGATCGTGATGTATATGAGGTCCTTGATCTGAAAATCAGTGAATGCTACCTGGCAGTGGCTGGTCTTCCTGATGCGAAAATATCAAATGTCGCTCCAAAAGTGGCAACAAAGTATCCAAAGGTTGCCTCAAGCTACTTCCGCGAGCAGGGTGAGCAGGTGGAAATCATTAAATTAAATGGATCGATTGAGCTTGCACCGTTAATTGGGCTAGCAGAGCGTATCGTTGATATCGTATCAACAGGACGAACATTAAAGGAAAACGGACTAGTCGAGCTTGAGCATATTTGCCACATTACATCCCGACTAATCGTTAATCCGGTAAGTTACCGGATGAAGGACGAGCCAATCGATGAATTAGTTGAGCGTCTATCAAAAGTAATTGGGGGCTAATCGATGAAAATTACTCAAATTACAGATAAAAAAGTTAGTTTAAGAAGAACAATTGATACCGGAACAGAAGAACAACGAAAAATCGTTCAATCGATCATTACAGCTGTTCGTGAAGACGGTGATGCTGCGTTATTTTCCTATACAGAAAAATTTGATCGTGTCTCACTTGATTCCTTAAAAGTAACGGAAGCTGAATATATAGCAGCATATAAAGCGTTAGATCAAGAACTAGTAGACATCATCCGTGAAGCTGCAGGTAACATTCGCTCATTCCATGAAAAACAAAAGAGAGAATCTTGGTTTAGCTATAATGAAGAAGGAACAATGCTTGGACAAAAAATGACTGCACTTGACGCAGTTGGTGTGTATGTACCAGGTGGGACTGCAGCATATCCATCTTCTGTGTTAATGAATGTCATTCCTGCGCAAGTAGCAGGTGTTAAGCGAATTGTACTTGTCTCACCGCCAAATCAAGAAGGGACACTTCCAGCAGGTGTACTAGTTGCTGCTAAAGAGCTTGGCATTAAAGAGATTTATAAGGTTGGAGGAGCCCAAGCAATTGCAGCGTTAGCATATGGAACCGAGACAATTGCAGCTGTTGATAAAATCATGGGTCCGGGAAACATCTTTGTTGCCCTAGCAAAACGAGAAGTGTTTGGGAACGTTGATATCGATATGATCGCAGGGCCTAGTGAAATTGTTGTGTTAAGTGATGAAACAGCAAAAGCGAACGAAATTGCGGCAGATCTATTATCACAAGCTGAACATGATAAACAGGCATCAAGCATCCTTGTGACAACATCAATGGAGCAAGCAGAAGAAGTAAAGGCTGAAGTTGAACGGCAGGTTGATACATTACCAAGAAAAGAGATTGCGAAGGCTTCAATTGAAGCGTACGGACACATATACGTAGCAGAAGATCTTGAAACAGCAATTGCGGTTGTAAACGAGCTTGCACCTGAGCATCTTGAAGTACTAACAGAAAACCCATTGGCCAGCCTAAACGAGATTCGCCATGCGGGAGCAATTTTCCTAGGTCGTTATAGCTCAGAGCCCGTTGGTGATTATTTTGCAGGACCAAACCATGTCTTACCGACAAATGGAACAGCTCGTTTTTCAAGTCCCCTTAATGTAGATGATTTTATGAAAAAATCAAGCATCATCCAATATAGTGAGCAAGCGTTCTATAACAATTATGCAAAGGTGGCAAAGCTTGCAAGATTAGAAGGCTTGGAAGCACATGCTCGTGCAATGGAAGAAAGGCTTAAATAGGAGGAAAAACCAAAATGACAAGAATAGCTTCAATTAAACGCGATACAAAGGAAACACAAATTTCTTTGTCCTTTTCAATTGATGGGACAGGTCAATCTTCTTTAAAAACAGATGTACCATTTATGGATCATATGCTTGACTTGTTTACAAAGCACGGGCAATTTGATTTGTCTGTTGATGCAAATGGTGATGTTGAGATTGATGATCACCATACAACAGAGGATATCGGAATTTGCTTGGGACAGGCTCTTCGTGAAGCATTAGGTGATAAAAGAGGGATTAAGCGCTACGGAAGTGCATTCGTTCCTATGGATGAGGCATTGGCTCAAGTTGTTGTCGATTTAAGTAACCGACCGCACCTGGAGTTCAGAGGAGAGCTTCCAAGCACAAAAGTCGGAACTTTTGATACTGAAAACGTGCATGAATTTCTTTGGAAGTTTGCATTAGAAGCTCGAATGAATTTACATGTCATTGTCCACTATGGCCGGAACACACACCATATTATTGAAGCCATTTTCAAAGCATTAGCAAGAGCGCTTGATGAAGCAACAATGGTTGATCCACGTATGGAAGGAAAGCTTCCTTCAACGAAAGGGATGTTATAAGCATGATCGCAATTATTGATTATGGAATGGGAAATCTTTATAGCGTCAGCAAAGCGTTAGAACGGATGAATGCTGATTATATTTTAACAAGTGATCAAGACAAGCTTGCAAAAGCAGATGGCTATATTTTACCTGGGGTTGGCTCATTTAATGATGCGATGTCCATTTTAAATGAAACAGGATTAACACAGTTTATTCAAAAGGTCGTTTCAGAGGGAAAACCACTACTAGGTATTTGTCTTGGGATGCAGTTATTATTTGATGAAAGTATCGAAAATGGGGAAGCAAAAGGTCTTTCTCTTTTACCGGGCAGAGTTATTCGCATTCCTGAGTCTGCAAACGGTGAATCGTTCAAGGTGCCGCATATGGGCTGGAACAACTTGACGATCAAAAACGAAAGTCCTTTGTTAGCAGGATTATACAGCGGTTACGCTTATTTTGTCCACTCTTATTATGTTGACGCTGCAGATGAAGACACGCTGCTGGCGACAGCAAGCTATAGTGTTGACGTTCCTGCCGTTGTGGGACGTGGAAATGTGTATGGAACACAATTTCACCCGGAAAAAAGCAGTGAATTAGGTCTAGCCATTTTAGAAAATTATATCAACCTTGTGGAGGGAGAAAAACGATGAGCCAATTTATCATTTATCCGGCAATTGATATGCGCGGAGGCAAATGTGTTCGATTGCTTCAAGGAGACTATAACAAGGAAACTGTCTATGGTGATTCTCCTTTCGATATGGCAAAACAATTTGATGATCAAGGTGCCAGCTGGATTCACATGGTCGATTTAGACGGTGCGAAGGAAGGAAAACTTGTGAATCATCAGCATGTTATCGATGCGGCTGCAAAACTATCAGCGAACATCCAAATTGGCGGCGGAATCCGTACAGAGGAAGATGTTGAGTATTATCTATCAAATGGCGTAGACCGTGTTATTTTAGGAAGTGCTGCCATCTCAAATCCTGATTTCGTAAAAAAAATGCTCGCTGCATACGGTGAAAAAATCGCGATTGGAATTGATGCAAAGGACGGCTATGTATCCACAGAAGGCTGGTTAAATACATCGAATGTCAAAGCAACTGATTTAGGTAAAGAGCTTGCAAATGCTGGTGCGGAGGTTTTTATTTTCACAGACATCGCAACAGATGGCATGCTGTCAGGTCCAAATGTTGAAGCAGTAGTGGAAATGGCGAAAGCGACTGGGAAACAAGTCATTGCTTCTGGCGGAGTTAGCTCTCTAAAAGACTTGGAAACTCTTTCTGAATACAAACAAGCTGGTGTAGCTGGTGCAATCGTTGGAAAAGCCTTATATACAAATCAATTTAGTTTAACAGATGCATTAAAGGTAGGCGCAACATCATGATTACAAAACGTATTATTCCTTGTCTTGATGTAAAAGAAGGCCGTGTTGTGAAAGGCATTCAATTTTTAGGGCTCCGTGATGCCGGAGATCCGGTTGAGCTTGCAAAGTTTTATGACAAAGAAGGGGCAGATGAGCTCGTCTTCTTAGATATCTCAGCCTCTCATGAAGGACGCAAAACGATGGTGGATGTTGTGGAACAGGTTGCAGCACAGCTTGCGATTCCATTTACGGTTGGCGGCGGTATTAATTCATTAGAGGATATGAAACGCATCCTGCGTGCAGGTGCTGACAAGGTTTCTCTTAACACTGCTGCTTTATTGAATCCGGATTTAATTACAGAAGGAGCCGGGTTTTTCGGTTCTCAATGTATTGTCGTAGCAATCGATGCAAAATACGATGAAGAGCTTGGAAGCTGGAGAGTCTTCACCCATGGCGGCAGAAATGCGACAAAGTGGGAAGTTGTTGAGTGGGCGAAGGAAGCCGTGAAGCGTGGGGCTGGTGAAATTCTGCTTACAAGCATGGACAGTGATGGTGAAAAAAGCGGCTTTAATCTCGCGTTAAATAAGGCAGTGAGTGAAGCGGTATCGGTCCCTGTGATTGCCTCTGGCGGCGCAGGAAATGCTGAACACTTTTTACATGCCTTTCAAGAAGGAAAAGCTGATGCAGCACTAGCGGCATCAATTTTCCACTACAAAGAAACATCTGTGAAGGAAGTTAAAGCATACTTAGATCAACAGGGGGTGAATGTACGATGATAGAATCAATTAAATTTGACCAAAACGGCTTAGTGCCTGCCATCGTGCAAGATGCAGCTAGTAAGGAAGTATTAACGCTGGCTTACATGAATGAAGAATCGTTGAAAAAAACCATCGAAACAAAGGAAACTTGGTTTTACAGCCGTTCCCGCCAAGAGCTATGGCATAAAGGTGCAACAAGCGGAAACACACAAAAGGTTGTGGAAATGAGATACGATTGCGACCAAGATGCCATTTTAGTCCTTGTACAACCAGCAGGGCCAGCATGCCATACAGGTGCCTATACTTGCTTTAGCGAAACAATCACAAAGCAAGAGAGTCAGGTTTCAGAAGATCGTTTCCAGATTCTAAATACATTAGAAGCCTTAATTGCACAACGTGAAAGTGAGCTTCCAGAAGGTTCTTATACAACGTACCTGTTTACCGAGGGGGTTGACAAGATTTTGAAAAAAGTCGGTGAAGAAGCTGGGGAAGTGATTATTGCTGCTAAAAACCGTGACCATGGAGAGTTAAAATGGGAAGTGGCAGATCTGCTATTCCACTTAATGGTGCTATTACGTGAGCAGAAGCTTCCGCTAGATGATGTACTGAACGTACTTGAAGAGCGACATATAAAAAAATAAAGGGCAAGGGCTGTCTCCAGCAAGTGTGGTAGGGGACAGTCCTTTTTTCATTTAATGTTGTTTTGATAAATAGTTTCTGTCCATTGCTTGCGGCGGGCGTTCAAACCAGTTGTTTTTAATCATGATATTGACCGAGTCTTCAGAATAAAATCCGATGTCTTTTATCATTTTTAAGTATTTTGCTGATAAATCATGTCTCATAGATAACGCCAAGGAGCCCCCGATATTTCCTAGTCCAATTCCATTTAAGGCGGTAATGTGAAAAAGCATTAATTTATCCGAAAATGGTGCAACAGTTGAATCCGTAACCTCTGTATCCCATGTCATTGGAGAGGGTAATGAACTTTCCTCTAAGAGTCTGCGGAGAACCTCCATAATAGAACCGGCAATTTCGATTCCTTTTATAAAATGGTTTCTTATTTCCTTGGCTTTGGCTGTTTGAGAGAAACTAATAAGTAATGATTTCCCTAAAGCATTGTTCATATAATTCATTGAAATATGGGCTATTTCTGCGGCTGTTAATGTTCGTCTTTCTCCAAACCAGCCGCGGAGGAATCCCTGTTGTTCCACCATGCTAGCTTCTGCAGTTTTTCCCAGATAAGGTGGGCGAATAAACAATCCTTTCGAAAGCTCAATTTCTTTTGCCATTTCCTCTATCTTTGCAGCTTCTGTTAAATAATGAAAATATAGGTCGCGAAGATCTTTTCTTGCAGACATTGAAAAAGCCATGCCATGAGCAGCAATTGCAGCTTTACCTAATTGACGAATAAAGTAAAGCATAAAGGAATCAGAATATAGTCTAGGCGCATTAATATTTACATCTTGATCAGAAAAACCGATAGGAAGAGGGAACTTTTCTTTAAGGAAAATCTCAGTTAATGTTCCAATATGCTCTTTACATTTTACTAAGGCTACGTCAATGAGCCCTTTTATTTCAACATCTTCGACGATATGGGTAAAGTATGTTAACACTGGTTTGCTAGCACTTTCTGTCATATACGTAGCCCAGATTGCACCTATTTCAGAAGATGTTAGTTCAATATGATGTGGTGATAACCCTTTTTCATTCATTCAAAAATCCTCCTGATATTGTACTACACATATTCTTCACTTATTTTTAAGTGAATATTTGCTATTTACAAATTTGGAAGTATTTTTCCAAATGAAGAGTACACATGTCTTTTTATTTACCTACTACTTTGGAAACACAACTTGTGGTATACTTACGTACGGTGAAATGAATGAAATGGAGGATTTCAGTGGGAAAACAATTGAGCAAACAACAAAAAAACGCACAGGTTGTCCCGTTTCTCCAAGATGGACAATATTATTATAATAAAGGTCTTAAGGCATACCGAGAGCAAAACTATCAAAAAGCAAGTAAATATTTACAAAAGGCTGTTGAGCTAGACCCGAAGGATTCCATCAAGCTCTCCCAGCTCGCAACGATTTATACTGATATGGGAAAATACAGTCAATCAAATGAATTGCTTTCATATATACTTGAAGAACTTGATAAAGATATGACGGAATGTCACTACTTTATGGCAAACAATTACGCACATCTTGGATTATTTCAGGAAGCATACAAATGCGCAACAGAGTATTCAAGAATAGATCCGTTTGGAGAGTTTATTGAGGAAAATGAGGATTTGATTGATCTTTTAACAATGGAAGATGACGAAGAAGAACCATTTTTAAAAGATCCTGATGATTTAATTTTAAAACAGGATGCGGCTAAATCTCTTCTAGAATCAAGTAATTTTGAAGAGGCAATCACATTACTTGAAGAAATTGTTGAAGAATACCCGGAGTTTTGGTCAGCACACAACAATCTTTCCTTGGCTTATTTTTATGTAGGAGAAGTGGATAAAGCAAAGCAATACTTGCAAACAGTTCTAGAACGAAATCCCGGCAATCTTCATGCATACTGTAATCTTTTAGTTTTTTATTATTATGAACGCCAGGATGACAAAGTAGAAGAAATTGCAAAAGTATTATCAAATGTACATCCGCTTTTATTCGAACACCGCTATAAGCTGGGGGCAACTTTTGCTTTAGTAGGACATTACCCAATTGCTTATAAATGGCTGCGATCTCTTTATAAACAGGGCTTTGAGGGAGATGAAGTCTTTTATTACTGGTTATCGTATGCTGCCTACTTTACAGGAAATGTCGCATTTGCTGAACAAATGTGGGAGCGGGTACTAAAGGAAAACAAAGCTAAAGAAGGCTCAGAGCCGTGGAATGCGTCAGGAGATGCGAATCATCGTGTAAGTAGTATGACACTTGAAGAGCGTTTATATGCAATCTTTCTTGCCATTCAAACAAATAATTTAAATGAGATTTCCCAGTATCAAGCATCAACTGTACCGCAGTCTCAGCTTGAAAAGGAATTCATTAAATTTGCCTTATCAAAGGATTATCACAAATTTGATAAAGTGTCCTCACTTCATCAAATAGCAGAATCCTTATTTGCTCATTCAGAGCAAGATGAATTATTTTTATTTTCTTTCCGTGTGCTTATGAAGGCCTACAAAGAAAACATAGCTTTACAAAATCACCAAGGCTGGGCTGCTGCGTTAGAATATGTTTGGAGAAACGAAGCAAATCAACCTGTAAGCCAAACAAATATCGCTTCCCAATACGGAGTATCTGTATCATCTGTAGGGAAATATGCAAAACTTGTTAAGAACATGCTACTCTAAAACTCGCCAAACGGCGGGTTTTTTTAGTGGGTCAGAGGGACAGGTCCCTTGTCCCACTATGATAAATATACAAACTGGATTTAAACTTTTATTTTCGTTTGGACAAATTTCCCCGGAAATCGACCAAATTCCGCAACACCTTTCTTCCCTTTTGAGCAAAAAAATGGCATCATTATCTTATATTTAATACGATGTTTATAGCACAAAAATGTTGAAGATAAATTGAAGGGTATTTGTCTTCTCGAAAAAGCAGATAATCAGAGTATAGGTTTATTTAAGGAGTGAATAAACGTGTCAGAAGAAAAAATTTATGACGTTATTATAGCAGGAGCAGGTCCAGCTGGTATGACAGCAGCTGTATATACTTCACGTGCTAACTTGTCAACACTTATGATTGAACGCGGTGTACCGGGCGGTCAAATGGCTAACACAGAAGAAGTAGAAAACTATCCTGGATTTGATCACATTTTAGGGCCTGAATTATCAACAAAAATGTTTGACCATGCGAAAAAATTCGGTGCAGAATATGCATATGGCGATATTCAGGAAATCGTTGATGGTGAAGAATATAAAATTGTCAAAGCTGGAAAAAAAGAATATAAAACAAGAGCTGTGATCATTACAACTGGTGCAGAATATAAGAAAATCGGTGTACCTGGTGAAAAAGAATTAGGTGGACGCGGAGTTTCTTATTGCGCTGTTTGTGACGGAGCATTCTTTAAAGGAAAAGAATTAGTGGTTGTAGGTGGAGGAGACTCTGCAGTAGAAGAGGGGGTATACTTAACACGCTTTGCTTCAAAAGTAACCATTGTTCACCGTCGTGATGAATTAAGAGCTCAAAAAATTCTCCAACAACGTGCGTTTGATAACGAAAAAATCGACTTTATCTGGAACCACACTGTAAAAGAAATTCATGAGCAAGACGGTAAAGTTGGGAACGTAACTTTAGTGAATACACAAAATGGAGAAGAACAAGAATTTAAAACTGATGGTGTGTTCATTTACATCGGAATGGTGCCATTATCAAAACCATTTGCAAACCTTGGAATCACAAACGAAAATGGCTATATTGAGACAAATGAGCGCATGGAAACAAAAGTCCCGGGAATTTTTGCTGCCGGTGACATTCGTGAAAAAATGCTTCGCCAAATTGTTACAGCAACAGGTGATGGAAGTATAGCGGCACAAAGTGCTCAACATTATGTAGAAGAATTAGCTGAAAAATTAAAGGCTGTGAAATAAACAGGACATGATTGTAAAAGGTTGTCGAAGGCTGATTAACAATTTCGTAATTGTGTTTTAACTATCTTGTAACATGAGTGAAACAATTATGAGGTACTATATAAGTAGTAATTGACCCCCTTTTATAAATAGACTTATTTTCGAGCATGGGCGCCCTTTCCCATGCTCCCTTTTTTTGTCCATCCGGTGTTTTTATTTTCTCTGCAAAAAAATGAAACAGTTTTTCAAGATAAACGTATATACATATTAGTAGACCTCTTCTTAAACTCTCTCTCGTAGGTAATAAAAAATAACCAAAGATTTAACCACTTGTGAAAAAAGGTATTTTGTTGAAGATTACCAATCCTGTTCGTTGTGAAGATAATTTGAAATATAGTATAATGAAAGAAAAAGTACGTTGCTAGCTAGAATAATGTTATGTGAAAAATAGAGGTGAAGAATTTGCAAAGAGTAACCAATTGCGTCTTAATGGAAGGAAATAAAGTTCTACTCCTGCAAAAACCTAGAAGAGGCTGGTGGGTAGCTCCTGGTGGGAAAATGGAACTGGGAGAATCCGTGAAGGATACGGTCACACGAGAATTCCGTGAAGAAACAGGCATATATATTAAAAACCCACAGCTAAAAGGGATCTTTACCTTCATTATAAAAGATGGAACAGATATTGTTTCTGAATGGATGATGTTTACCTTCTTAGCAACAGATTATCAAGGAACAAATGTATTGGAATCTGAAGAAGGATCGATAAAATGGCATGATAAAGATGTTATTCAGGAGTTGCCAATGGCACCGGGAGATCATCACATTTTAGAATATGTTATTAAAGGAACAGGAATGCTTTATGGTACCTTTACATACACACCTGATTATGAGCTGCTTTCCTACCGTCTAGATCCTCAATAAGACGATAAAAGTCAGATGTGCGGCACATTTTCTCACAAACGTACATGAACGTTAGATAAAACATGGTAACGTGACAATAGAGGCTATAGCTGAAGAGTGAAAATAATACGAGGGAAGAAAGAGGGGAGGATATGAAATGACCATTGAACAAAATGAACAACAGTCACCGCAGGAAGTGCAAATGGTAATTATTACAGGCATGTCTGGGGCTGGTAAAACAGTTGCCATTCAAAGCTTTGAGGACTTAGGGTATTTCTGTGTAGATAACTTGCCGCCAACTTTGTTACCTAAATTTTTAGAGCTAATGAAAGAGTCAGGTTCGAAAATGAATAAAGTGGCGCTTGTGATGGACCTTCGAGGACGAGAGTTTTTTGATAGTTTGTTTGAAGCGCTTGATGATTTAGCCGAGAATGCATGGTTAACACCACATATCTTATTTTTGGATGCAAAAGATTCAACACTTGTAACAAGGTACAAGGAAACAAGACGTTCCCACCCATTAGCATCAAAAGGGCTTCCTTTAGAAGGAATTGGACTTGAAAGAGAGCTTCTTGAAGAGTTAAAAGGCAGAGCGCAGCTCATCTATGATACATCAGATCTAAAACCAAGAGAGCTAAGAGAAAAAATTCTTAAACAGTTCTCTTCAAGTGTAGAGCATACATTTACTGTTAATGTTACATCTTTTGGTTTTAAATACGGAATACCTATTGATGCAGATCTTGTCTTTGATGTACGCTTTTTACCTAACCCACATTATATTGACCATATGAGACCAAAAACCGGTTTGCAGGAAGAGGTTTCTTCATATGTACTGAAGTGGAATGAAACTCAGAAGTTTTTAGAGAAGCTGCAGGATCTGCTTACCTTTATGCTGCCTTACTATAAGCGTGAGGGAAAAAGCCAACTTGTTATTGCGATTGGATGTACAGGAGGACAACATCGCTCAGTAACATTAGCTGAATACATTGCCAATTTCTATAAAAACGATTACCATACTCAAGTTTCGCATCGAGACATTGAGAAAAGAAAGCATCACTAAGGAATGGCAGCAGAAACATTACCGAAGGTAGTCATCATCGGTGGCGGAACAGGATTATCAGTTCTATTAAGAGGATTAAAAAAATTCCCTGTTGATATTACGGCAATTGTAACTGTTGCCGATGATGGCGGGAGCTCAGGAAGGCTCCGAAATGAGTTAAACATCCCTCCTCCTGGAGATATACGCAATGTATTAGCGGCATTATCAGATGTTGAGCCTCTTGTTGAAGAGCTGTTTCAGCATCGCTTTAATAAAGGAAGCAATTTAATTGGTCATTCCTTAGGAAACTTAATCCTAGCAGCAATGACGAACATTACCGGTGACTTTGTTCATGCAATCAGAGAAATGAGCACAGTGTTAAATGTACGAGGAAAAGTATTACCCGCGGCAAACACAAGTGTTATTTTAAATGCAGAAATGGAAGACGGAACGGTTGTATCAGGAGAATCAAAGATTCCATTTTCAGGGAAGAAGATCAAGCGGGTTTTTCTTAGTCCGAGTAAGATCGAACCTTTGCCAGAAACGGTTGAAGTGATTCGGGACGCTGATCTAATTATTATCGGACCTGGCAGCTTGTACACGAGTATTTTGCCGAATCTGCTTGTTCCTAAAATTGGAGAAGAGGTTCGCAAAGCAAAAGCAAAAAAGGTGTACATTTGCAATGTGATGACACAAGCTGGAGAAACCTTGGATTTCTCAGCTAGTGATCACGTTAAAGCCTTATACGATCATATGCAGGAAGCATTCATTGATACGATCCTTGTCAATGAAGAAGAAATTCCTGAAAACATTAAATCACTTTATGAGGAAGAGCTGGCAAAGCCAGTGCATTATGATATTGAGAACCTAAAATCATTAGGGCTTGAAGTGTTAACAGATAAAATTATTAGTTATGAAAATAATGTGATTAGACATGATACAAATAAGGTTGCGAAGCTATTATATGGAATTCTACAACAAGAGATGACATGAGTTCCTGGGAAAGAATGGGGGTGCAGAGTTGTCATTTGCATCTGAGACAAAAAAAGAATTAACAAACTTAGAACTAAAGCTATGCTGTTTAAAAGCGGAGCTATCAGCACTTATTCGAATGAATGGTTCTCTTTCATTTTCAAATCGTATGTTAATCTTAGATATACAAACGGAAAATGCAGCGATTGCAAGAAGAATCTATACTCTTCTTAAAAAACAATATGAAATATCTGTGGAGCTGCTTGTTCGAAAAAAGATGCGTCTGAAGAAAAACAATGTCTACATTGTCCGCCTTATTGAACGAGCTAAGGACATCTTAGAAGATCTTAATATTCTTGATGAAGGCTTTACATTTTATAGAAGTATTTCTGAAAATTTAGTGAAAAAGAAATGTTGCAAACGCTCTTATATTAGAGGAGCCTTTCTTGCAGGAGGTTCTGTTAATAATCCGGAAACCTCATCATATCACCTTGAAATTTTCTCACAATATAAGGAACATAATGATTCCCTTTGTGAGTTAATGAATACATTTGAATTAAACAGCAAAACCCTGGAACGAAAAAAAGGGTTTATCACCTACTTAAAAGAAGCAGAAAAAATCACCGAGTTCCTAAACATTATCGGTGCTCATCAGGCATTGCTTCGATTTGAGGATGTTCGAATTGTCCGGGATATGAGGAATTCTGTTAACCGTTTAGTTAACTGTGAAACAGCCAATCTAAACAAAACAATAGGAGCCGCCCTTAGACAAGTCGAAAATATCCGCTATATCGATGATAAAATCGGGTTAGATGCATTACCAGATAAATTGCGGGAAATCGCCAAACTTCGAGTTGAGTACCAAGATGTTACGTTAAAAGAGCTTGGAGAAATGGTATCAAGCGGTACAATTAGCAAATCAGGCATTAATCATCGTTTAAGAAAGCTAGACGAAATAGCTGAACAACTTAGATCAGGCCAGCCGTTATCTATAAAATAATTAAAAGAGAAGAGGAGATTACAATGGTTGAAAAGCAAGTTGAAGTAAATCTAAAAACAGGTTTACAGGCGCGTCCAGCAGCGTTATTCGTTCAGGAAGCAAATCGTTTTGCATCAGATATTTTTTTAGAGAAAGATGGAAAAAAGGTAAACGCCAAGAGCATCATGGGGTTAATGAGTTTAGCTGTTAGCTCCGGAGCAGAAATCAATCTCATTGCAGAAGGCAGCGATGAGCAGGAAGCTGTTGAAGCATTAGAGAAATTTGTTCAGCAGGAAAGTTAATGAAAAGACACACCGAAAGGTTTTTAGACGGTGTGTCTTTCTTTTAGGGAAATAAAAAAGCTAAAACCATCCGGCTTTAGCTTTTCTCTCACATTATTTCCCTAACGTATTACGATCCAATACTTTATCAATTAAACCATACTCAAGCGCACGTTCAGCTGTCATAAAGTTATCACGCTCTGTATCACGCTCGATCACATCTAATGATTGACCAGTACGATCAGATAGAATTTTGTTTAATTTATCACGCAAGAACAAGATGCGTTTTGCAGCAATTTCGATTTCAGTTGCCTGTCCTTGAGCTCCACCAAGTGGTTGGTGAATCATCACTTCAGAGTTAGGAAGAGCATAGCGTTTTCCTTTGTCTCCGGCTGCAAGTAAGAATGCGCCCATTGAAGCGGCCATACCGATACAAATTGTAGAAACACTAGGTTTAATAAATTGCATCGTATCATAAATTGCCATACCAGCTGTAATAGATCCACCCGGGCTGTTAATGTAGATCGAGATATCTTTTTCCGGATCTTCTGCTTCTAGGAAAAGCAGCTGAGAAACGATAGAGTTCGCTACATTATCATCAATTGCACTACCAAGCATAATGATACGGTCTTTTAAAAGACGGGAGTAGATGTCATAAGCACGCTCACCACGGTTTGTTTGTTCAATAACTGTAGGGATTAAATTCATTTTTGTATTCCTCCTTTAATATAAGAAAGATTTTTCGCCTTAAAAGAAAATTTAGATACTATGTAATCCTTTAAGACTTACACATAGACATAAAACAAAAGATAAAACTTTATGTATCTCCATCATACAACTAAGGTCAATAAAGGTCAAACGAAAAGACCGAAGCAGTAAAATGAATTTTTTAAAATGCATATCCATGTGTTCCTCTTACTATTTTATGTATGGTAATAGCATAACATGTAATCATGTTTCCCACATTTTTCTGATTATAAACGCATGAAAAAATGCAGCACCTTTTGATGCTGCATCATATAAAAATTAAAAAGGCTTTAATGTCATCAATATGATTAAAACAATAGCTGCGATATGTAAAACATTATTCAATGGAACAGATTCCTTAGCAAGAGTATTGTATTCATCAGGCAGTTCCTCTCCTAGATAGTTTTCAAGGATCTCCATTTGAAGCTTTGCTTTTTTTGGTAATAAACCTGCTGCTATTGGCTGAACAGCAGCATAAATGACAAGGGAGGCAATATACCAAATTTCTTTGAATAAATAAGGCTGAATAATGGCCATGATGATTCCTGTAATCAATAATGTAATACTCCCAACCTTTGCAAATTTTTCAATCCCTTTTGAAACAGCAAGCGCAAACTTTGCTTGTGTAACAGTTTTAACACTACTCATTAAAACAGGCATTCCAAAACTAGCACCAAGTCCAACTACAGCTGCAACTAAATGGATCACTAACAACAATGAGTAAAATGTCATACTCCAACTCCCTTCTTTTTGCCTATAAAGTAAAATATGCTTAAAATAGAGATAGTTAGAACTTTGTTTTTGAAATGACCTGGAGTCTTTTCCAGCGAAATACTTGAAAAGACAGTTGAAATTAAGTGAAAGTTGCCGTATAATTTTTCGTACTGACATATTATTGTGCGCTCGTAGCTCAGTTGGATAGAGCGGTGGTTTCCGGTACCACGTCTGTCGGGGGTTCGAATCCCTTCGAGCGCGTCAAAATAGCAAGGGTTTGAGTTGATCTCAGGCCCTTGCTATTTTTTTGTCCTTGTAAAAGATTCCCTTCCTTAAAGTTCCATTGTAAATTTCTTAATAAATTCATTAACCCTTATTCGTTTTAAACCGATATATATACTATCTAAATAAAAGGGAGTATATATCAGATGAAAAGTTTGAAGTTTAAGCTTGGAACTAAAATTAATATGATGGTTCTAGGTGTTATCATTATGTTATCAATTATTGTTGGTTTTGTTGTGGTAAAGGAAATTACGTCGGGGATTGAAACATTTGCAACTGAAAAGGCAAAAGGTGATTTAGAACTTGCTTATAGGTATGTTGATAATAAATATCCAGGTGAGTGGGAAATTAAAAACAATAAGCTTTACAAAGGCGAGACACTAATGAACGGCAACAATGAATATATTGATAAAATTGGGGAAGATACAGGTGATACAGTCACTTTGTTTCAGTATGATACAAGAATTGCGACGAATGTTATACAAAATGGTGAACGTGTATTAGGTACTGAAGTATCAAAAGAGGTTGCTGATGTTGTTTTAAAAAATGGTGAAAACTACTACGGCGAGGCAAATGTAGCAGGCAATATGTATCAAACAGCGTATATGCCGATTAAAAATGGCAACGGAGAGGCGGTCGGGATTTTTTATGTAGGAGCTTCTCAAGAAATTATTAAAAGTATTATTGATAATTTTGTTAAAACATTTTTGCTTTGGTTGGTCATTATCATTTTGTTAGCTAGTATAGTGGTGTACTTGTTTACGAATAGAATAAAAAAACGTTTAACTAAAGTAACCTCTGCAATGCAACTTGCGGGTGATGGAGACTTTACAACTAGGATTGAAGATAAAACAGGTGACGAGTTGAGCATTCTTGCAAACAGTTATAACGTGATGGCTAATGATCTGAAAACATTACTAAATGAAGTAATCGTTACATCAGAACAAGTAGCATCTTCTGCTGAAGAGTTGACGGCAAGTTCAGAAGAAACAAGTAAAGCAACGGAAACGATCACTGATTCCATTCAAAGAGTAGCGAGCGGAGCAGAAAGTTCAACTCTAAATGTTCAGGAAAGTTCGAAAGCGCTAGATGAAGTAGCAAAAGGAGTTCAATCAATTGCTGACAACGCTCTATCTATATCAGAGTTCGGTTCAGAAGCGACCAATAAAGCAAAAGAAGGGGGAACGTATGTAGAAAAAACGGTGATGCAAATTCAATCAATCAATCATTCCGTGACCGAAAGTGGTAATGTGATTAAGTCTTTGGAAAATCGATCTAGAGAAATTGGTGAAATCACGAAAGCCATTTCTTCGATCGCAGGACAAACCAACCTGCTTGCTTTAAATGCTGCAATAGAAGCAGCAAGAGCAGGGGAACATGGAAAGGGATTTGCAGTAGTAGCCGATGAAGTAAGAAAATTAGCAGAACAGTCAGAACAGTCATCTTCCCAAATATCAGGATTAATCTCAGAAATCCAGCAGGATATGATTCGTTCTAACCAATCAATGGAGCAAGTTTCTGTAGAGGTAGCAGAAGGGCTTAGTATTGTACAGCAAACAGAAGGGAACTTTAAAGAAATTCTTCTATTCATGAACAAGCTTTTAGGTGAAATTCAAAATATGGCTGCAACAGCACAACAAATTTCAGCTAGCACAGAGCAAGTATCAGCTACTGCCAATAGTATTGCCAATATATCTGCTGACACTTCAGAGCATTCACAAAATGTAGCGGCATCTGCTGAAGAACAATTGGCTTCTATGGAAGAAATAACAGCTTCAGCAAATAGTTTATCTGCGCTGGCGGAAGATTTGCAAAAAATAGTTAGTAAGTTCAAGGTTTAATGTTGCCATAAAAAGCATCTTAACCGGTTAAGAAATATGTCTTTCATAACATAAGAAGCAATTTTTATTCTTTTACAGAAGCCTAAAAACCATACAATAAGGTTTTTAGGCTTTCTATTTTCTTTTTTTAAAAAAAGTGACAACATGTCACTTTTTCTGTTGACTTATGACACCGTGTCATTATATAATTTCTCTTGCGGTCGATTGTGACACTGTGTCACCTTGTTGGAGAGGAAGTGTAAATATGCCTAAACAAACATTTTTTCAAATATCAAAAGAAAAACAGGAAACATTAATTCAAGCTGCTAAAGAGGAGTTTTCGAGAGTTCCGCTACATGAAGCATCTATTGCTAATATTATTAAAAGTGCCGGAATTCCCAGAGGTAGCTTTTATCAATATTTTGAGGATAAAGAGGATTTATTTTATTATCTAACAAATCAGTTGATTCAAAGAAATAATGAACGATTTATCACGATATTAAAGGATAAAAATGGAGATATATTTGAGGCATTCATTGAATTGTTTAAATTAGTGATTAAGAACCAAAGAAAACAGGAGTATAAAAACTTCTTTAAAAATGTGTTTCTCAATATGAATTACAAGTTGGAAAACAAACTGGCAGATCATATGTACGAGAACAAGAAAAAGCAGTATCAAAACATCCTATCTTTAATCAATCAGGACCAGTTGAATATTAAAAATGAAGAAGAACTGCAACAGGTTGTTAAAATTCTAAGATCCATTACTTCGCAAAATTTTGTTCAGGTGTTTGGTCAAGATTTAACGAATGAAGAAGCGTTAAGAACTTATATGGCACAAATTGATTTACTTAAAAGAGGACTTTATAAGAAAGAATACTAAAAGTATTACGATAGGAAAGAAGGTTATATGATGGAAGAAACATTACAACAAAAGAAACCGCCTTATTTAATGATCGCCATTTTATTTATTGGAGCATTTGTCTCATTTTTAAATAACTCACTGTTAAATGTGGCATTACCTTCTATGATGGTGGACTTGGGAATTAAGGATTATTCAACAATCCAATGGCTTGCTACTGGTTATATGCTTGTCAGTGGTGTATTAATTCCGGCTTCGGCCTTTTTACTCACAAGATTTTCTAACCGTAGCTTGTTTATCACATCGATGATTATCTTTACGTTAGGTACAGCATTAGCAGCATTTTCACCTAACTTTAGTTTATTACTTACAGGTCGTATGATTCAAGCAGCAGGTTCTTCTGTAATGGGACCTTTATTAATGAATGTTATGCTTGTCAGCTTTCCACGTGAAAAACGTGGTGCAGCAATGGGTGTTTTTGGATTAGTTATGATTACAGCTCCGGCAATCGGACCAACTTTATCAGGTTATATTGTTGAACACTATGACTGGCGTTTACTATTTGAAATGATTTTACCATTAGCTGTTATAACACTATTATTAGCGTTCTTTAAATTCCAAAATGTAATGGAGCAAAACAAAGAAGCGAAGCTTGATTACTTCTCAGTTGTTTTATCTTCAATTGGTTTTGGAGGTCTATTATATGGTTTCAGTTCAGCAAGCTCAGATGGCTGGACAGATCCAATCGTTTTAACAACTCTGATCGCTGGTGTGATTGCTTTAGTTATTTTCGTTGTTCGTCAATTGAAAATGGAAAAACCATTATTAGATTTACGCGTTTATAAATATCCAATGTTTGCACTTGGCTCAGTTATTATGATTGTGAATGCAGTAGCCATGTTTTCCGGTATGATTTTAACACCTGCTTATGTGCAAAATGTTAGAGGTATTTCACCGCTTGATTCAGGATTAATGATGTTACCTGGTGCGATCATTATGGGATTGATGTCACCAATTACAGGTAAGTTATTCGATAAATTTGGACCGCGTGTTCTTGCAGTTTTAGGCTTATCGGTAACAGCTGTTTCCACGTACATGTTAGCAAATGTACAGCTTGACACTAGTTATGGTCATATCATTTTCATATACTCCCTTCGTATGTTTGGGATGTCAATGGTGATGATGCCAATTATGACAAATGGGTTAAATCAATTACCAAACGTATTAAACCCACATGGTACAGCTGTTAATAATACAGTACAACAAGTGTCCGGTTCCATTGGTACGGCTATTCTTGTAACGATCATGAACTCCGTAACAACATCAGAAGCAGAAAACTTAATGTCTGGTGTAGATCCAACAACTTTAACTGCTTCTAGTCAGGCATTACTCATGCAGAAATCATTATTAGCGGGAATTCAATATTCATTCTACGTTGCTTTAGGAATAAATATTGTGGCATTAGTTCTTTCTATCTTTGTAAAACGTGTAGATACAAGCAAAGAAGCTGTTCAGAAATTAAATAACGAGGCTAAGCCACAGATGAAGCCTAAAACGATATAATAATATGGAGAGCCGATTCCGATAAGGGGATCGGCTCTTTCGTTTAAGAATAGTTATTCAACATAATCAAGTGGTTTCTATAAAAATAAATGTGAATGTTTATGGTGAAAAAAGTTAATATGAAAGTAAACACCGTCATAAAAGTGATTGAAAAGGGTATGGAACAACTGTAGAAGTTAAGTTGCAGATTGTCGACAATATTCGACTGAAACACGCTTGAATTATCATATAATTATAAAAAATAAAAATATATTTACTTGAAAATATAGTAGTTATATACTAAAAGGGTAAAAGTACCACTAAACAATTCAGGACTATTTGACGATATAAATAAAAATGACATACCTTCGATAATGGCAAACCCTTCGAAAGTTGGGGACGCAAAGCTACGGGCCTAAGGAGAACTTCTCTACGGTCGCCGGGTTACCGAAAAGGATTGGAAAAAAGCTATGCCTACCAATCTTATTTTGGTAGGCATTTTTTTATACTTTTATGAGGAGGAAAGATTATGACTGTTGAAATGAAAAAGGCTTTATTAGAGGAACATATACGTGGAATTTTAGAGTTATTGGGAGAAGATCCTGATAGAGAAGGATTAGTAGATACACCAAAACGTGTGGCAAAAATGTATCGTGAAGTATTTGCGGGAGTAGGTGTTGATCCTGAAACAGCTTTAACAACAACTTTTGAAGAAGAGTATGAAGGCATCGTTGTTGTGAAAGATATCAACTATTATACATTTTGTGAACATCACCTAATTCCGTTTTTTGGTAAGGCGCATATCGGCTATATTCCAAATGGCAGAGTCGTAGGGTTAAGTAAGTTTGCCCGCCTGGTAGAATTAGTCTCCAAAAGACCGCAAGTTCAAGAGCGTATGACACAACAAATTGCAAATGCTGTCATGAATGTTCTGCAACCTGATGGAGTGATCGTAAGCATCGAAGGCCAGCATCTATGTATGTGTGCTAGAGGGGTGAAAAAACCAGGAAGCTCAACAGTAACAACGATTAAAAAAGGTGTTTTTAAAGAAAATGTTGCACTTGTAGATGAATTTGAGAGAGCTTTGCAGAGAGATTGATAGGTCCAGAAGATAAAAATAATGATAAAAAGGATTGCCGCTCATATCGGTAAATGCTAAGGAGAGATCACGTTGTTCATTTACCCAGAAATAAATAATTTACATCGTTCTATTGTTTTTGGTGATAATCAAAGAATTATGCAGCAGTTAATTGCAGATGGTTATTCCGGAAAGTTTGACATGATTTACTTAGATGGACCATTTAATTCTGGATTAATATTTTCTATGCAAAATGATAAGGGGATTGAATTTGTTCATCCCTGGGATGAATTAAGGACTGTTCGAGATTATTTTCAACCCGAATTGTATTTAAAAGACTATAAAAAAAGAATAGAACTTGCGAGAGAATTACTGAGTGATACAGGAACAGTTGTATTACAAATTAATCTATTTATGGCTCATTACGTCAAAGTAGTTTTAGATGAAGTTTTTGGCAAAGAGAACTTCTTAATGGAGGTTATCTGGAAACATGCCCAAACGCCATGGAATACTGGTATAAATCAGTTCGGATATCAACATGAAACACTGTTCTTTTATAGTAAAACTAGGAATTATCTTAAAAAAGATGATGTTGTATATCCATCGGTTTGGGATGATCTAGGCGGTTATGATTTAGGAGAAGAGAATACGTATTTTCCATCTCAAAAGCCCGAAGCATTGTTAAAAAGGATCCTTGAAGCTACTACAAAAAAAGGGGATTTAATAGGTGACTTTTATTGTGGAAGCGGGACGATGCCCTATGTAGCAGAGGAATTAAAACGACGTTGGTTTGCGTGTGATAATCATGCCTTTTCGATAAGAACAACACAGAAACGCTTCTCAAAGATGGATATAAATATCAATCTTCATTCGTTTATTGAAGACTTTAATCCTGAATATTTAAGCGGATCATCTTATATCAAAAAATCTGATATACCCTTTTCTTTATACGAACTAACAAAACTAAAGGAATTTGTTGGAGAAAAAGAGCTGGAAATTGAGGCTTTTAGTTATTTATCAGATGTTGACTTCAATAATAATGAGCAATTCACATTTAAACTTCTGATGCCTTCTATAGCGGATGACAATCTTCAAGAAGTCATTCAAAATACGATTACGAGGCCTATCCCAATAGAAACAAAAGAAGGATATTTGTTAAGAATTGAAGATTCATTAGCATGGATTTTCTATCATGTTGTACATGTTGAACGTAATCATTTTAGTATGATTCAAATAAATCAAGAATCTAATACTTATTTAATAGAAAAAGAGTCTTTATTAAGAAAAGCTAAAGAAATTGAAAAACAAATTAATAATGATTGGATTCAAACCATTGAGAAAATTGATGAAGAAGTGATAAGAATAACAGATGTATTCGGATATAGTTACATGATGAAGAAGAGATCCTAAAAGATAAAGGTTCCTACATCATTTAGATTTTATCTTAACTTAATAATGAAGCAATATTTTCCCTATAGGAAAAAATTGATAGGAGGACACCTTCATGCTTTACCTTTCAAGAAAAATGTATTTTTCAGCAGCACATTCCTACCGCATTGAAGATTGGAGTGAAGAGGAAAATATTAAGGTGTTTGGGCCGTGTAGTAACAAACACGGTCATGGGCACGATTATACACTTGAAGTCATGGTAAAAGGTCATTTAAACAGTGAATCGGGAATTGTTGTAAATATCACAGATATTGATAAAGTTGTAAAATCTTTTGTGCAAAATGAATTAGATGGCAAGTTCTTAAATAAAGAGATTCCATATTTTAAAGAAAATATCCCTACAACAGAAAACATTATTTCATATATTTGGGATTCATTAGATGGAAAAATTGATCATTGCGATATTCATAAAATTCGCTTAAGAGAAAATGACTTTTTATATTCCGAAAAGGAGGACAATTCAATGGTTAGACTTACAAGGAAATATCATTTTTGTACGGCACATCGCTTAAACAGTGATCAATTAAGTAAAGAAGAAAACCTTGCACTCTTCGGCAAGTGTAATAACCCATATGGACATGGTCACAATTATTATTTAGAGGTAACGGTTAGTGGAAAGCCTGATCCGGTTACAGGAATGATTACAAATTTAGCAGATCTGGATGAAGTTGTGGAAGAAGAAATCATGAAACGATTTGATCATAAGAACTTGAATCTCGATACAGAAGAATTTAAAGAGTTAAATCCAACCTCCGAAAATGTCGCTGTAGTGGCTTGGAACTTATTATCTCCTAAACTTACAAATCTATATAAAATCGGCTTATATGAAACAGAGAAGAACTATTTTGAATATTATGGGCCGGAAAAGGAGTAGCTGATGGTGACGGATGCAAATTTATCGGGTAAGACAATCGTTATTACTGGAGCAAGCAAAGGAATCGGAAAAGAAACGGCTACTCTACTCAAGAATCAAGGAGCAAATCTTGTGATTGGAAGTCGAAATAATAAACACCTTCTAAGTGGAAATGTTTTAGAACTTCCACTTGATGTAACGGATGAAAACTCAGTAAAAGACTTCTTTGAAATTGCTATCCGCCAATTTAACACAATTGATGTTTTAATCAACTGTGCAGGGATCGGGATGTTTGAAAGCTTATTAGATTCTAAAACAGAAGACTTTGATCAAATGCTAAATGTGAATTTACGTGGTACGTATTTAACATGTAAATATTTTGGCAAAAAAATGTTCGATCAAGGAAAAGGTCATATTATTAATATTGTATCACTTGCAGGTACAACCGCCTTACCTGGCTGTGGAGGATATTCTGCATCTAAATTTGGATTAATGGGGTTAACAAAGGTATTGCAGGCAGAACTTCGTCAAAAGGGTATTCAAGTAACATCTGTAATACCTGGTGCGATAGCTAGCAGTTTTTGGGATAAAATAGAACCAAAACCGGACCTTTCAGATATGATTCCAACAGAAGTAGTGGCGGAGCACTTAGTATCGATCATTAATCAGCCTCCAGGGGCATTTATTGATGAAATTACCATCATGCCCCCACTAGGAATCCTATAGGAGGAGGTCAAATGAGACGGTTTTTTGAGAGAGTCTTAAATGGTTCTTCCATAGAAGAAAAACAGCCTATTTCTCCGTCTCTCCCTTCTGACTTATCATACTCAGATCTTAACTTCAGGACAAAAAGAGGGTTTCTAGCGAGGAAATTGGCTCATTATTTAAGTGCAGATACGGATGGAGATTCCCTGTTATATCGCTCGATATCAAATGATACTTTCTTAGATTCAGAAAGAGAAGAAGATTTATACCTACATTTAAGTGAACAAATGCTGATTTGGTTTGAAGAGGATAAGAATATCCAACAACAAATAAAAAGCTTAGAAATTAAATCTGATATTCAAAATGCGATGTTAAAAGCTTACGAGATCTATAAACAAGATTGTTTTACGAGACTTTCTATAAAAAATGACAATGAATATTCGACAGGAGCAAAACCTGATAATAGTAAATGGGAAGTGTATCGAGACGTTATTTATGCTGCAACTCAAGGGCAATTTTTATTAATTAATGAAGAAGAAATAAACGAGTATAAAGCTGGGACTGTGCTTTGCGAGGGAACCATAAAAGACCGTGGAGATATTCCACTATGTCGGAACATTGCTAAAGAGGCCATTGAACAACATGGCTATGATAAGGCGAAGCTTATGAGTTGGCTATTAGTCCTATCAGAAGGAATTACGAATACGATCAAGCATGCGGAAGAAGGTAGAATGACCATCATTGATGATGTAGAAAAGAATGAAATTCGTTTTGTGATAGAAGATAAAGGACCCGGGTTTTCATTAGAGGACTTGCCTAAAACAACTTTATTAGCAGGATACTCAACGAAAAAATCGATGGGACAAGGATTTACATTAATGATGAAAATAGCAAAGCAGGTTTTGTTGTTTACAAATGCAAAAGGCTCAACAATTATTTTGATATTTGAGTCAAATAAGAAAACGATCAATCAAAACGCTGTTAGTTGAATAAATAAAAAAGTGAGGTGATCAGTTTGCAAACAATCGATCAAAACAATATTTCGAGAACGATCAAACGGACACTAAAAACCGCAAAACTATTTGATGTTTTTTGGGAAAGGTGGATAGTTCACGGATTGGATCCTACTGATTTAACTAAAGTGAGAAAAGAGTTAACATCTATAGAAGATTGGAACAAATCTTGGGACAATCTTGCCAAGGAAAAAGAACAAAAAGCTGTTCTTTTAGAAATAGAAGGGAATTATTCAGAGGCAGAATATGTATATCGACAAACAGCATTGTTATATAACCTTAATTATTGGATCAACCCCGCTTATAGTCAGGAGAAAATAAATTGGTATAACAAATGTTTACACTTTATCCAGAAAGCAGACAACATATCTGAAGTAGAAACCATTTATAAAACATTGGAAATTGATGACGACCACTGTTCTGGAAGAATAAGAATACCTTCTAATGCAAAAGGGTGTATTTTAATCATCAACCCAATTGATTCTTCTAAAGAAGAGCTGTTTAAATATGAAATGGACTTTTTGAATGAAGGCTTCATAACGGTAAGTTTTGATGGACCGGGACAAGGTGAAACTTTTATTTTTAATAAGGTCATTGGTACAAGGGACAGGTGGGAGAGATTTACAAATTTATTAATAGATTATACGAGTACTTTATTTTCGAATCTACCTATCTATCTATTTGGTATTAGCCTTGGTGCTTCCTGGGTACTTTATGGTAGTGCCAATGAAAAAGTGGAAAAAGCAGTTGCAGTTAGTCCGGCAGTTGAACTTGAAAAAATGAATATGCCAGCTTACTTTATGGACCGCATGAATTGTTCATGTGTTGTTGAAGCATATGGAAGAGCAATCCCTAAATTTAATGAAATTCACTATAAAAATCCTATTCTAGTATTTCATGGGAACAAAGACATGATGGTACCTAATGAAGAAATGTATGAGTTGGTGCGGAACATATCTTCACAAACAGAACTAATTGAATACAATGATGAGGGCCACTGTTGTAATAATCGCTTAGATGAGATTCGAAAAATATCAATAAAATGGTTTACTAATCAACTTCAATTTGAGAGAGGTACTTTCAATGAAAGCTGAATATTTAACACTACGTAAAAAATTTCTATTTTGGATACTTTCTGTTCTCCTAATCATTGCTGTAGTATCAGGAGCAATTCAACTTAGTTTAATGAAAAATCAAATTATCAATCAAACAAATCAACAAGCTACCGCAATTGCAAACAATGTGCTTGAAGGGATTATACAGACTGATCTTAGTACGAAAACGATCGAACAACAAATTGATTTGAAAATGATTGCTTACTCCAAAAATATTGAAACATTATTGAACGGTCAATCAATTAATCAAATCAATCAAGAGAAATTACTTGAAATAAGCGAAAGATTAGGATTAGCGGGTATCTCTATTTTAAGTGAACAGGAAGAAGATATAATAGTAGTAGATTCTACAGATAAAAAAGAACTTGGATGGAGTTTAAAAGAAGCTGGATATTATGAACTTGGAAAAATGGTATTAAGTGGAGAAGTAGTTGAAGTTCCAGGAGCTACCTATACTGATCAAAACACAGTAATTTTGCCAATAGCACAATCAGCTGTGCATGAGGAACCAACTTATTTTAAATATGCATACTACCATGCTCCAAATTCAGACTACATCATTAGCCCTTACATCGAGGCAAATGAAGTTCATAACTACACAGAATCTGTGGGACCTGATGCATTAATTGGAAATATAGTAAATGAGAATAAAGTTGTAGAAGAAATAGCCGTTTTAAATCCAAAAGTTTTTGCTGATCCATCTCTTGAAGAACAACTATATCCACCCATGAAAAAAATAGAAGCAGGCAGTTTTAAGCTGAAAACTAAAAAAGATACAAAAGTGTTAACGCAATCATCTATTAAAAAGATCTCTTATATAGAAAAAGTAAACGGAAATAAGGTATATAAAATGTTTTTACCTTTAGATGAAAATAGAGTTATTTATTTGGCTTTAGATTATGGTGAAATGAGTGGACCTCTTTATAGACATTCGATCATTCTTATTGTTTCAGGATTACTTTCATTAGTTGTACTCATCTTCTTAACAGCTCGCTTCTTTAATAGAATCTATGAAAGTATTTCTAGGATTATGGATCAAATGAAATTACTGGAACAAGGAGATTTGACAGCTAAAAGTAATGTGCAGGATGGTACCGAATTAGAAAAGTTATCTCAACGTACAAACCGAATGGTAGACAAATTAAATAAACTCGTAACAGATACACAAGAACAAGCTTCAAAAACCCAAAGGCTCTCAGTTGTGTTAGAAGAAGAAGCCTCGGAATCAATTGAAAAAATGTATGAATTGTCAACGGAAGCAACAATGAAATCAAGAGATCAACTCTTTGAAATTACGTCATTTTTGGATGAATTATCTGATGTACTTGGAAGTTATAAAGAAAATCAGCAAGTCTTATCTGTCATGGAAAAGATAGAAGGTATGAAACAACTTGCAAATGAACGAACAGCATCAACGACAGACATGACGATTACGTTATCGGATTTACTAAAATCATTGCATGGTCAATCTAGTGAACTATCAGATATTTCAAATACATTACTTAAATCTATGAGTAAATTTAAACTTTAAGAAGGTGAAAACAGTGTCTTTAATCGTTAAAAAAGTGGTGCAGGAGAACACTTATATACTTGAATTAAATGGCATATTAGATATCTCAACAACTCATCATATTGATCCTTATTTAGAAAATATGGAGGAAATTGAAACATTAGTGATTGATTTTTCAGGTCTGGAATTTATCGACTCGACAGGAATAGGTTCCATCATGAATGCGATTTTTTTATCACAGGAGAAAGGTTTTAATTTGAAATTTCAAGGAATTGATGAAATGACCCATACTGTTTTCGAAACCGTAGGACTTTATCAAATCCTTGAAGCTGTTCAAGGGGAGGTTGTCTAATGTATTATGATCATCTCTCTCTCTCACATGAAAATAATAAACAAAATCATGAGGACATGACTAAAACACTTCAACGTGAGATTAACCTGGCGAAAAATATCCAGACTAAGCTTTTAAACGGGAAAACTCCTACATTTGAAGGAGGCGAGGTGTTAGGCACATCTCTTCCAGCACGATTAATTGGTGGAGATTATTATGATTTTTATCCTTTGGTGAACGGAAAAATTCGAATCGTGATTGGTGATGTTATGGGAAAGGGAATCCCTGCTGCTATGTTAATGATTTTAACCAGAGGTGCCTTTCGAAGTGCTGCTGAAAGTACACAAAGTCCAGGTGAAACTTTAACAGCAATGAACCAAGCTTTATACGATGATTTACGTAATTTGAAATCATTTGTTACGTTATTTTGCGCAGATTGGGATCCGGTAACAGGAATTTTTACTTTTGCAAATGCCGGGCATAATTTACCGTTATTGATAAGTGGAGAGGATCGGGATGTGAAAACACTTCCTAAAGTATCTGGAATTATGGTTGGAGGACTTCCGAATCAGATGTACAAAGAAGAATCGATGACATTAAGAAATGGCGATACTGTTTTCTTTTATACAGATGGAATCATTGAAGCTGTAGATAAAAATGGAGAGCAATATCAATTAGAACGACTAATATCTACATTAGCAGAACATCAAGATGAAGCAGTTGAAGAAATTGAAAAACGCGTGATGGATTCGATCCATGTCTTTACCGAAGGTCTTCCGCAAAAGGATGATATTACAATGGTTATATTAAAGGTAACACATGAAAAATCCGATATTACAAGCTTTAATTCACCAGTATTAACTGTTTAGGTGGGGAAGTTATGCAAAGTATTATATCGAAGGGCAAAGATGTAAGTGAAGCAGTAAAGCTTGGACTCGAGTTATTGGATGCAACCAAAAAAGAAGTGAATATTGAAATCATTCAAAATCAAACAAAAGGATTTATGGGATTTGGCTCTAAAGAAGCAGTTGTAAAGCTTACAAAACTAGAAAAAAATCAATCGGAAAGAAAAGAAGATATTGAATCAGAAAAAGAAATCGATTTTGAGGACTATATTTCAAACTTAACAGATGAAGAAATTGACCAAGTTCCAACCGCATCAAATGGAAGTTTAGAAGAAGTGAATATGGAAGAAATGTCTCCTGATTCTCTTGAAGGAAAGGTTTGGGTGAAAAACGGACAAGTATTCTGTAAATCATCACCTGATCAATTTCCGATGGTTACGATAACAGAAGGAGTCAAGCTTTATAAAAATGACCAACGTGTAAATGAAAAGACTTTGATTGTATCAGAAAAAGACTTTTATCAATTAAAGGTTGAAGATGAAGAGAAGCCTACAGAATGGAAGGTTTCCATGGATGAACAAAAATTAAAGGTCTTTCTACATGTTGAGCCGGGATATAAGATAATACGGAATGTCCCTGATATTGCTCCTGACGATCATATTGATATCGTAGTAGAAGAGAAGAAGGAAATTTTGAATTCAATCAATTACTCAGAAGTGATGCAGCGATTAGAATCCTTACGAGTCAAACACGGATTTCACCAGGATGAGATTGTAAGGGCAATGGAAACAAAAGAACCAGGTATATTTGAGATTGCAAGTGGAAGAAGCCCTATATCAGGAAAAGATGGATGGGTTGAATTAAAAGTGAATGTAGATTCTCTGAAAGGGCCAAAGGAGAAGGACGGAGGTTTAGTTGACTTTCGTGACCTTCATACGATTCCCACAGTAGATAGAGGAAAGGTTATAGCTGTTATTCATCCACCTATTCCGGGGCAAATAGGTTGTACAGTCACGAATGAGCCGCTACCAGCAAAGCAAACATTACCAATTGTTTTAAAAGCCGGGCAGGGAGTTTCAATTGTAGACGATAAAGTTGTCTCAACGGAGCCTGGGAGACCTCGTATTGAACAAAGAGGTCAATTGGTGAAAGTGGCAATTATGCCAAAGCTTACTCATATGGGAAATGTGGATCTTGCGAGTGGAAATATTCGTTTTATGGGTGATGTTGAAATTTTTGGAGAAGTAGAAGAGCGAATGGTGGTTGAAGCAGAAGGAGATATCATGATTCATAGAGCAGTGAATTTTTCTTCCATTACAGCTTCAGGTGCCATAACAACATTTGGGAGTGTTATTGGATCAGAGGTTTCTGCAGGGAAAAATAATCTTCTCGTTACGGAATTAGGCCATTTACTTGGAAATATTAATCAAAACATTGGAAAAATCATTTCTCTGATTAAACAGCTTACAATTTCACCGGCATTTAAATCAAGTGATTTTTCACGAGGAGGATTACAGCCTCTGATTAGAATCTTAATGGAGAAAAAATTCAAAAACTTTCCTCCGTTGGTTAAAAAGTATGTTGAAATTGTGAGAAGGGGAGAAGGATACCTACATGATGATGAATGGAGAGAAATAGCGGTTTCGTTATCACAGCTTTTTCTTTCTTTAACGAATGAAGTGACATCTATTGAACGGATTGAACTCTTGTCGAAAAAAATAGCTCAACTACATGAGATCAGTAAGGTCCAAGTTGAACCTAATTCCTACATTACAATACCTAACGCACAAAATAGTAGTTTATATAGTAGTGGTAACATCTTGGTATTAGGACAAGGGTGTATTAACACGAAAATTCATGCGGGCGGAACATTAAAAATTGACGGTGTTTTACGTGGCGGTGAAGCTTACGGAAGACTCGGTGTTCAATTGAATGAAGTTGGTTCTGAGAGTGGAACACCTACAGCAATATCTGTACCAAGTGACCAAATAATAACCATGAACAAAGCGATGGAAGGGGTCACCATTAAAATAGGTAATGTAAAATACACGTTTAAAGATACAAAATATCGAGTGAAAGCTCGACTTGATGAGAATGAAAGAATCGTATTTGGATAATGAAAATTGGAGGAAGTATCATGCTTACATTTTCACTAAATGAACTAGAGAATTACATTGAAGTGATATTAGAAGGCGATTTAGATATAGATGGAACAGAAGTCATAGAAGAAGAACTGCTCCCTGCTATAGAAAACCATCGATTGATTAAAATAAACTTTGAACATGTACCTTTTGTAGATTCCTCGGGAATGGGACTTTTAATGAATTTAGTGCAAACAATCAAAGACTCAAATGCAAAGGTTCTCGTTATGAATGTTAGAGAAGACGTCATGGAGGTTTTTGAACTTTTACAACTACCGGATATTTTAGGTGAAGAAGTATTTGTATAATGTTTGATCATCACTTATTCACATTTCAAGAATCCTGATATAGGTAATGATGATTGAGAGTTTTATCGTAAAGTAATCATTTTAAATTAGTAAATGTTTGGGGTAAAATTCAACACTAACAGTTAATGAGAGTCATAATTATGGTGTTGAAGTGATTTGGTCGAGATTTCGTGTGATAATGACTGCATTGTTTTTGGGAGTCAAACGAACAGATTATTTACCCCTCAATAGGAGGGGGGATGGAAAGTATGATTCAAAGCATAGTAAATCAATTCAATCTACCAATTGCCTTAGCTGCATTTATCATATCGATATTAACAGCTTTTACAGCATATGACTTTTTTTTTCACCTGTCATATCGTAAAGGATTCAAAAAAGTTCTTTGGCAGATATATGGAGCTGTTGTCATTGGGATTGGGGTATGGACGGCTCATTTTTTGAGTATGATGTCTTTCCACATGTTTCAGGCATTTGACAAACCATTAGTGGTTTTATCATTATTGCTATCTGTTGCATCTTTGTATTTAATACTAGAAATCCTAACAAAAGGGCTTAAGAGTCCAGCATATTCCTTTGCAGCAAGAATTTTATTTGGGCTCAATTTTCTTGTTCTTCATTTTATTGGTATGGAGTCGATTAGTGGCCAGTTAATTTACCATCCTATTGCAGTGATAGCATCTATCATTATCTCCATTTTGCCGCCATTCTATTTTATGCAAATGGTACTGAACTCAGTGCTGAGCAAGTCAAAATTTTCTATTGTACGTACAAAGTTAATTAGCAGTTTCCTTATTGGTATTAATCTGGTGACCTTACACTATATTACATTTATTGGAATAACCATTCGACTTTCATATTCAAATAATGAAATAATCCATCAAAATTCATTTTTATCTGTGGGATTAGTATTTGGTAGTGTTATTATTTTGCTCATTTTTTTAATTAGTTCTGTTATCGAAAGGAAATTCAAGAACCAATCTTTAAAATTAGCTCATACAGAACAACATTATCAATCTCTTTTCAAATATAACCCTGATATCGTAGTGAATTTTGATCGCGATGGAGTCGTGATTTCAATAAACCAAGCTATCGAAAAAATTACAGGTTTTAAAATGGAAGAATTAATTAACAGACATTATGACCAGTTTGTTGTGTCGGAATATATAGACGTGACAAATGATCATTTTCATAAAGCGGTTGAAGGGACAGCGACGAACTATCAAAGCGCTCTTCAACATAAAAATGGAAGTCTAATAGATATTAGTGTAACGAATATCCCAATCGTCATAGATGATGAAGTCGTTGGAGTCTATGGGATTGTAAAAGATATTACAGAACAAAAAAATTCTGAACAAATGATCCAGCATACGGCTAATCATGATTATTTAACAGGATTGCCCAATCGAAAATTACTTAATCAACGTTTTCTGAATCAATACAAGCTAGAAGAAAATCAAAAACTAGCCGTTTTGTTTATCGATCTCGACCGTTTTAAAGTAATCAACGATACATTAGGCCATTCTGTTGGTGATCTTCTTTTAAAGGAAGTAGCAAAAAGGTTGAAAGCTTCTGTCCATGGAAAAGATATTGTGTTTCGTCAAGGAGGAGATGAATTTATTGTCATTTTAGAGGATGCCGATCGTAAAGTAGCCTCTATGGTGGCAACAAGAATTCTAAAGTCAGTATCTTCTTCAATGAATATTAACCACTATGATATATTTGTAACACCCAGTATAGGAATCAGTTTATTCCCTTTTGATGGTGAAGAGCTTGAAGCATTAATTAAACAAGCTGATTTTGCCATGTACCAAGCTAAAGCAGCCGGAAAGAATACGTTTAGGTTTTATTCAAGTGATAATGATAAAAAAAATACCAATCCACTTCAAATAGAAATGGAATTACACAAAGCCATTCAACGAAACGAGCTGCTTTTGCATTATCAACCAAAATTGAATTTGAAAACAGGGGAAATCATTGGGGTAGAGGCACTGGTAAGATGGAGTCATCCTGAATGGGGAGTGGTGTCACCTGGTGAATTTATACCAATCGCTGAGGAAACAGGCTTAATAATACCTATAGGTGAGTGGGCACTGCTTACTGCATGTCAGCAAAATAAAAAATGGCATGATCAAGGTTATTCTAATTTAATTGTATCTGTGAATCTTTCAGCACGTCAGTTTTCACAGAAAAACCTCATTCGTACGATAGCAAGTGTTCTACTTGAGACAGGTCTTGATGCAAAATTTTTGGAACTTGAAATAACGGAGAGTATGACAGTAGATATTGAGAGAACTATAATCACCTTGCAAAATCTCAAAAAATTAGGAGTTCGAATTAGCATAGATGACTTTGGTACAGGCTTTAGCTCACTCAACTATTTAAAGCAATTCCCTGTCGATACACTGAAAATCGATCAATCATTTGTACGTGAACTTCATAATGATCCAAATGATGAAACGATCGTCAAAACGATCATTTCTATGGCTCATAATCTAAATTTAAATGTTGTGGCTGAAGGAATTGAAACTCAGGGGCAATTAGTATTTCTTCAGCAGCATCTGTGTGATGTAGGTCAAGGATATTTCTTTAGTAAACCAGTCCTTCCTAAAGACCTGGAAAGGAATTTCTTGGACATTGAGCAGAAGGTGATATTGTTCGGAATTTCTCAAGACCTGAATGAACAATTATGGTCAGAGGAAATAATTCAAAATGCGCGAAGAGAGCTTCAGGAAACAGTTCGATTACAGCAAGGAATGACGTTAAAATTCCAAAAAAAAGAAGGACGCTTTATTCATACTCTATGTGATGGAGAACTTGTTTATCGATTGGGTTTTATACCGAAACAAGTATTAGGTAAGGATTTATTTGATTTCCTACCGGAAGATATGGCTAAAGAAAAAATAATGTATTATCAAAGGGCGTGGGACGGAGAAGAACATGTAACTTATGAAGCTGGGTATAATGGTGTTTACTATTTAGCTGCATTGACTCCGATCAAAAGGGGAGGAGAAGTTGTAGAGGTAATCGGGTCCTGTATTGACATTACCAACCTAAAAGAAATTGAAAATGAATTACAAAAAAGCCAGGACATGTATAAATTAGTAGCGGAGAATTCACATGATCTAATCACTATTTTTGACATCAACGAGAATATCGTATACGCTTCTCCATCACATAAGTCTGTCTTGGGGTATCCGCCGAGCTATTTTGAAGGAAGATGCCCAACGAATCTGTATCACCCTGATGATTTAGATCATCTAGCAAGGAACTTTACGAATGTAATTACATCCAAACACCCGCTTCAACATGAAATAAGAATTGCAAAACGCGACGGTGGATGGTGTCTATTTGAAAGTTTGTTAACACCTGTATTGGATGATAAGGGAAGCGTAAAACAGGTAATTGGTGTCGCGAGAAATATAACAGAAAAAAGAGAAGTAGAACAGAAATTGTGGAAGTCTGAGCATTTATCAATCGTTAGTGAAATGGCAGCATATGAGATTAGAAATCCGATTACTTCTATTAGAGGGCTATTGAAGTCACTACAACAAAATCCTGATAAACAAGATTATGTTGATAGTATACATTCTGAATTAAATAGAATCGAAGAGGCCATCAACGATATTATTAAAGAATCAACTGCTAAGACAGACAAATCAACTGAGTAAAAAGCAAGTTACGTTAAAGTAGCTTGCTTTTTTTATAAAAATAGTTTTATTTTTTTTGCTTAGCATACATCTTTAATTCTTCTATAATGACATCTGTAAGGACAGATACATTTACGAATTGAACTCCATAGTTAATCCCGAGTTGAGATTCTTTTCTCCAAACTAAAGTCCCGACAGCATAAATCATATCTGAATTAATTTTAAAGCTTAATTTAATATTGATGTTTTTTTGGTTAATAGGTATATCAAGCTTAGAAGCTAATTTTGCACCACTTGGACTAATGTCAATTAAATTTCCTTCCGCATTTTTCGATTCAAATGGTACGTTATCTATCTCTACAATAGTAAAAATACATGGAAGTGAGGGATTAAATGTATATCGAAAAGGTTCTTTCCTTTTATATTGCATCGAAGTAACTCCTTTAAATGAATAAACAGTAAAAGTTTATTATCTTTTTCTAAAAATAATATACCATTTTCAAAGATAACCATCTATTGAAAAATAAAGTATTCAAGTACATTGATATGTGTACAAAGAAAAATTGGATGGGATGATCATTCACATCGTAAATTTTGCATTTTTTAATTACAGAATCATAAGCATGTAGTAGGATAGTATGTAGGAGTTTGTAAAAGGTCTGAATAAGTATAGCAACCAACATTTTGTTGAAAACGCTTTCCGTTTGTGTTCTGAGCACTTTATTCACAATTGCGTATAGAATGTAAAGTAGGAGGAAACTAAAATGAAAATGGATTTAGTGCACCAACAGAGTTTAAAACTTAATATGACTCAAGAACTGCAACAAGCCATCTCACTTTTGCAATATTCCTCGGCAGATTTGCTTTCATATGTTCGAGAGCTTACACTAGAAAATCCTCTAATTGAAGTAAAGGAGAGCAGGCAGTCACCTTTTCGGCAGTCAAGATCTTCCTCAAACAAGCAATCCTTCATTGAAAATACCGTAAAAGAAAAAACAAATCTTCGTGATCATCTGCGCGATCAGTTGATAGATTTTTCATTATCAAAGCAAGACCGTGCTTGCCTTGAACTACTTATTCATGCATTGGATTCAAACGGGTATATAAAAGACTCACTTGAAGAACTGGCTCTTATCATGAATGTAGACGAAGAAGTACTTGAAAGTAAATTGTATTTTCTTCAAAGCTTAGAGCCGGCAGGAGTCGGTGCCCGTTCTCTTCAGGAGTGCATTTTACTGCAACTAAGACGACTAAAAACCAGAAATCAGCTGGCGGAAACGATTATCTCTGACCATTTTCGTTTATTTGCTGAAAAGTCTTGGAAAGAACTTTCCAAGATCTTAAAAATAAAAATGACTCACATACAAGAAATTCATGAAATCATTAAACAACTGGAACCTAGACCCGGGTTAAAGTATGGAGTGGATGAGAGCACATATGTGACACCTGATATGATGATAAAGGAAGTAAATGGTGCCTGGCATATCGTGTACAATGATAAAATCATCCCGCAACTAATGGTTCATGATCCTTCTGTGGCGAGCGGCTCGTTTACAATTGATAAAGAAACGAAAAGCTATTACGCCAAAAATGTCACTCAAGGTAAATGGCTTGTGCGGGCTATTGAACAAAGAAAAGAAACAATGATCAATGTAATGAATGAAATTTTAAAAAGGCAAATTGATTTTTTCACTAAAGGGAAAGGTGCATTAAAGCCCTTAACATTAAAAGATATTGCAGATACGTTAGACATCCATGAATCAACTGTCAGTCGTACAGTAAAAGACAAGTTTGTGCAAACCCCGCATGGACTAATGAATATGAAGTCTTTTTTCTCAACAAAGTTATCAGAAGATCAAGGAGATGTTTCTGCTTCATCAGTGAAATTGAAGCTTAAGGAAGTGATAGATTCAGAGAATAAGAAAAAGCCATTGTCAGATCAAAAAATAGCCAATACCCTTAAAACGTTGTATGATATTGATATTTCCAGAAGAACGGTAACAAAGTATCGTGAACAATTAAATATTCCAATATCTTCAATAAGGAAAGAATATTAATTACGAAATGGAAGTGCTAAGCAGCTGTGAAGAAAGTAATCTTTTATTCGAAAGAAAATTGTTCGTTGTGTGATAAAGGATTGGCCATTATTCATGAATTACAAGAAGAGTTTGATTTTGAGTATAAAGTAGTCGATATTTATCAAGATGATGAGCTTTTGGAGAAGTTTCAAATTATGATTCCAGTCGTAGAAATAGCAGAAGAAGTGGTCACATACGGAATTTTGGATAAAGATTCCATAAGAAAGCGATTACTTTAAAAAGTCAGTAAACATTTCTTGAATATGCCATTTTCCCCTGTTAAAATAAAATTATGGCAAGGGAGATTTTTTTTTGAGATGGTGGGACATAATACGTCACAGAGGGACCATTTTAGTCCATATCGACTCAGAGAGGGATAGCAAAAATGAAATCACTTATCACAGTACAAAAGAAATTATTGCCTGACCTCTTGCAGGTTATGCAAAAACGCTATCAAATCCTTCAGTACATACGATTAATGCAGCCGATTGGACGCAGAAGTCTCTCAATTAGCCTGGGCATTAGTGAAAGAATTTTAAGAAATGAAGTTCAGTTTCTGAAGGATCAAAATCTGATTGACATTCAAACTTCAGGTATGACCTTGACAGATGAGGGAACGTCTTTACTAATTCACCTCGAAGAAATGATGAAAGATGTTTTAGGATTGTCTTCTTTGGAAAATACATTAAAGGAGAAATTCAATTTAAACAGAGTCATTGTTGTCTCAGGTGATAGTGATCAATCTCCATGGGTTAAAAAAGAAATGGGAAGAGCATGTGTAACATGTATAAAGGAGCGTTTAACGGGCAATAATATCGTCGCTGTTACCGGCGGAACGACACTTGCAGCAGTTGCCGAAATGATGACTCCCGACAGTAAAATCCGCGATACTTTATTCGTCCCGGCACGTGGAGGATTAGGGGAAACAGTTGAAAATCAAGCGAACACAATTTGTGCCAAAATGGCCGAGCGTGCGAGTGGAAATTATCGACTTCTGTATGCACCTGATCAACAACTTAGTAAAGATGCCTACCAGGCCATTATTGAAGAACCGTCGATTAAAGAAACTTTAACAATCTTGAAATCAGCCAGTATGGTCGTTCATGGAATAGGGGACGCTAAAACAATGGCGGAACGTCGAAAAACTCCGAAGGAACATTTTCGGAAGATTATCGAAGGAAAGGCTGTTGCTGAAGCGTTTGGTTACTATTTTGACCAGCAAGGTGAGATTGTACATAAAGTTCAGACGGTCGGTATTCAATTAGATGACATCGAGGAAATTCCATCTGTTATCTCTGTAGCAGGCGGGGCCTCAAAAGCAAAGGCGATTAAAGCCTATATGAAACAATCGCTGGATTCTGTTCTTATAACAGATGAAGCGGCAGCAAATGAGTTAATAAGGGATTAACACTCCCTGATTATAAAAAGTTCTTACTCTTTAAGAGTAGAACCATTTCTTATGAAAGTGTCCAAGATATAATCATGGACAAATTAAAGGAGGAAATTAATCATGGCAGTAAAAATCGGTATTAATGGTTTTGGTCGTATTGGACGTAATGTATTCCGTGCAGCTTTAAAAAATCCTAACGTTGACGTAGTAGCAGTTAACGACTTAACAGATGCTAACATGTTAGCTCATCTTTTAAAATATGATTCTGTACACGGAAAATTAGATGCAGAAGTTTCTGTTGACGGTAACAACCTTGTTGTTGACGGAAAAACAATCCAAGTTTCAGCTGAGCGTGACCCAGCAAAATTATCTTGGGGTGCTCAAGGTGTTGAAATCGTTGTTGAATCTACTGGTTTCTTCACAAAACGTGCAGATGCTGCGAAACACTTAGAAGCAGGCGCTAAAAAAGTTATCATCTCTGCTCCAGCAAGCGACGAAGATATCACAATCGTTATGGGTGTTAACGAAGATAAATACGATGCTGCTAGCCACGATGTAATCTCTAACGCATCTTGTACGACTAACTGCTTAGCTCCATTTGCTAAAGTATTAAACGATAAATTCGGTATCAAACGTGGAATGATGACAACTGTTCACTCATACACAAATGACCAACAAATCCTAGACTTACCACATAAAGACTACCGTCGTGCTCGTGCGGCAGCTGAGAACATCATCCCAACTTCAACTGGTGCTGCGAAAGCTGTTTCTCTAGTATTACCTGAATTAAAAGGTAAATTAAACGGTGGCGCTATGCGTGTTCCAACTCCAAACGTTTCTTTAGTTGACTTAGTTGCTGAGTTAGAGAAAGAAGTAACTGTTGACGAAGTAAACGCAGCATTAAAAGAAGCTGCTGAAGGCGATCTTAAAGGTATCCTTGGATACAGCGAAGAGCCATTAGTATCTGGTGACTACAATGGTAACATCAACTCTTCTACAATTGATGCATTATCAACAATGGTAATGGAAGGCCAAATGGTAAAAGTAATCTCTTGGTATGACAACGAAAGTGGTTACTCTAACCGCGTAGTTGACCTTGCTGACTACCTAGCTTCTAAAGGTCTTTAATTCTTAAGAGTTATCGAACTATATAGCTATAAACCAATGGGGAAAGGGGATCATCCCCTTTCCCTTTTATTTTAGAAACATAGGCTTTATACTAAGTTTTGGTGTCTAGCTGCAGCGCCTAGGCCCTCGAGTCACAAGCCAATCCTCACTGAAAGGTAAAGTACACCTTTCTGTGAGGCTTGTCTTGTGCTTGTCGAGGCTGAACAAGGCGCTTACGCATTTCAATTTAGGGAGGGCTTTTCATGAACAAAAAGTCAGTTAAAGACATTGATGTAAAAGGGAAAGTCGTCTTTTGTCGCGTTGATTTTAACGTACCGATGAAGGATGGACAAGTTACAGATGAAACACGTATTCGTGCAGCTTTACCAACAATTCAATACTTAAGTGAACAAGGTGCAAAAGTTGTACTAGCTAGTCACTTAGGGCGTCCAAAAGGTGAAGTAGTTGAAGAGTTACGCTTAAATGCTGTAGCAGAAAAACTACAAGAGCTTTCTGGTAAAAATGTTGTAAAAACAGATGAAGCTTACGGCGATGCGGTTAAAGCTGAAATTGCTAAATTAGAAGAAGGCGGACTTCTATTACTAGAAAACGTACGTTTCTATGCTGGTGAAGAGAAAAATGATCCAGAATTAGCAAAAGCATTTGCTGACCTTGCTGATGTTTATGTAAACGATGCGTTCGGAGCAGCACACCGTGCACATGCTTCTACTGAAGGGATTGCAAAACATATCCCAGCAGTTGCTGGTTTCTTAATGGAAAAAGAGCTTGAAGTATTAGGTAAAGCACTTTCTAATCCAGATCGTCCATTCACAGCAATCATTGGTGGAGCAAAAGTTAAAGATAAAATTGGTGTAATCGATAATTTACTTGATAAAGTGGACAACTTAATCATTGGTGGCGGATTAGCTTACACTTTCATCAAAGCTTTAGGCCATGATGTTGGTAAATCACTATTAGAAGAAGACAAAATTGATTTAGCGAAATCATACCTTGATACAGCAAAAGAAAAAGGCGTAAACTTCTACATGCCTGTAGATGTAGTTGTAGCTGATGATTTCTCAAATGATGCAAACACACAAGTTGTATCAATTGACAGTATCCCAAGTGATTGGGAAGGTCTTGATGCAGGTCCTAAAACACGTGAAATCTACGCTGACGTGATCAAAAACTCTAAGCTTGTGATCTGGAACGGACCAATGGGTGTATTCGAATTAGATACATTCGCGGGTGGTACAAAAGCAGTTGCAGAAGCATTAGCTGAGGCAAATGATACATATTCCGTTATCGGAGGAGGAGATTCAGCTGCCGCTGTCGAAAAGTTCAATTTGGCTGACAAAATGAGCCACATTTCAACAGGCGGTGGAGCATCTCTTGAATTTATGGAAGGTAAAGAGCTTCCAGGTGTAGTAGCATTAAACGATAAATAAAAAATAATACAAAACGTTTGAAAGATACTGGGTTAGTCGCAGCATCTACCTGACTTCAAACATGTTGTATGCAATGAGGATGGTGTAGGAAATGAGAAAACCAATTATCGCAGGTAACTGGAAAATGAACAAAGTCTCTTCTGAAGCTAGAAGCTTTGTTGAAGAAGTAAAAAGCCTGGTACCTAACGCAGAAAATGTGGACTCAGTAGTTTGTGCTCCAGCTCTATTTTTAGAAAGCCTTGTAGGTTTAACAGAAGGCAGTGACCTAAAAGTAGGTGCACAAAACATGCACTTTGAAGAAAATGGAGCGTTCACTGGCGAAATTAGCCCTGTTGCACTTAAAGATTTAGGTGTTAGCTACGTGATCTTAGGACACTCTGAGCGCAGAGAAATGTTCGCTGAAACTGATGAAACAGTTAACAAAAAGACTCTAGCTGCATTCAAACATGGTTTAACACCAATCGTTTGCTGTGGTGAAACATTAGAAGAGCGTGAAGCAGGTAAAACAAATGATCTTGTTGGAGACCAAGTAAAGAAAGCTTTACAAGGTTTATCAGAAGATCAAGTAAAAGAAACTGTTATTGCGTATGAGCCAATTTGGGCAATCGGAACTGGTAAATCTTCATCTGCTGAAGATGCAAATGAAGTATGTGCACACATCCGTCAAGTAGTTGCAGAACAATTTTCATCTGACGTTGCACAAGCAGTTCGCATTCAATACGGCGGCAGCGTAAAACCAGCTAACATTAAAGAATATATGGCACAGCCTGATATCGATGGTGCATTAGTTGGTGGAGCTAGCTTAGAAGCACAATCTTTCCTTCAACTTTTGGAGGGTAGCAGCAATGAGTAAAGCACCAGTTGCATTGATTATTCTTGACGGATTTGCATGCCGCCAGGAAACACAAGGGAATGCTGTTGCACATGCGAAAAAACCTAACTTTGATCGCTATTGGAATCAGTACCCGCACGCTCAACTAACAGCTTCCGGTGAAGCCGTTGGTCTACCTGAAGGGCAAATGGGGAACTCTGAGGTTGGTCACTTAAACATTGGGGCTGGACGTGTTGTGTACCAGAGCTTAACTCGTGTAAATGTTGCGATCCGTGAAGGTGAATTTGAGAAAAATGAAACATTCACAGAAGCAATTAATCATGTAAAGAAAAATGGCACAAGCCTTCACCTATTCGGTCTTTTATCTGATGGTGGAGTTCATAGCCATATTCAACATTTATATGCACTTTTACAGCTAGCAGCTAAAGAAGGCGTTGAAAAAGTTTACATCCATGGTTTCCTAGATGGTCGTGATGTTGGTCCGAAAACGGCAAAAGTTTACTTGGATGAACTTCAAGCAAAAATCAAAGAATACGGTGTCGGGGAAATTGCAACATTGTCTGGACGCTACTATTCAATGGACCGAGATAAGCGTTGGGATCGTGTAGAAAAGTCTTACCGTGCGATGGTTTACGGTGAAGGTCCTACTTACAGCACTCCTGATGAGCTAATCGAGGATTCTTATAACAATGGAATTTTTGACGAATTCGTGATTCCATCTGTTATGACAAAAGAAGACGGTTCACCTGTAGCTACAATTCAAGACAATGATGCGGTGATTTTTTATAATTTCCGCCCTGACCGTGCAATTCAAATTTCAAACACGTTTACAAATGAAGATTTCCGTTCATTTGATCGTGGAGAAAAACATCCTCAACACCTTCACTTTGTGTGTTTAACACACTTCAGTGAAACAGTTGACGGATATGTGGCGTTCAAGCCAACAAACCTTGATAATACGCTCGGTGAAGTATTATCACAAAACAACCTTACACAGCTTCGAATTGCGGAAACGGAAAAATATCCACATGTTACGTTCTTTATGAGTGGTGGACGTGAAGAGAAGTTTCCTGGTGAAGAACGAATCTTAATTGATTCTCCAAAAGTTGCGACATATGATTTGCAGCCTGAAATGAGTGCCTACGAAGTAACGGAGGCGTTACTAGGCGAAATTGCAGCTGACAAATTTGATGCGATTCTTTTGAACTTTGCTAATCCTGATATGGTTGGGCACTCCGGAATGCTTGAACCAACAATCAAAGCAATCGAAACGGTTGATGAGTGCCTTGGTAAGATTGTTGATGCGATTATCGCTAAAGGCGGTAAAGCGATCATCACCGCTGACCATGGTAACTCAGACGAAGTTGTTACATTGCAAGGTGAGCCTATGACAGCTCACACGACAAACCCAGTACCAGTCATTGTGACTGAAAATGGAGTAACTCTTCGTGACGGTGGTATTTTAGGAGATCTGGCACCAACAATGCTTGATCTATTAAACATTGATAAACCAGTTGAAATGACTGGAACAACTTTAATTAAGAAGTAAGACCTTTTGCAAAGAAGGGAACCCCAAAGTCGGCCGCAGAGGGGAACCCGGAATGCCGTAATTGAACAAACTATAAATTTTTTATAAAAAGGAGATTAAACAATATGCCATACATTGTAGACGTATATGCTCGTGAAGTATTAGACTCTCGCGGTAACCCAACAGTAGAAGTAGAAGTACACACAGAATCAGGCGCTATGGGACGTGCATTAGTACCAAGTGGTGCTTCAACTGGTGAATATGAAGCAGTTGAGCTTCGTGACGGTGATAAAGAACGCTACCTAGGAAAAGGTGTTCTACAAGCTGTTAAAAACGTAAACGAATTAATCGCTCCAGAATTACTTGGTTTCGAAGTAACTGAGCAAATCGCAATCGACCAAGCGTTAATCGAGCTTGATGGTACAGATAACAAAGGTAAACTAGGTGCGAACGCAATCCTTGGTGTATCTATGGCTGTTGCTCGTGCTGCTGCAGATTACTTACAAGTTCCTTTATACCAATATCTTGGCGGTTTCAGCGCGAAAACTCTTCCAGTTCCAATGATGAACATCGTTAACGGTGGAGAGCACGCTGATAACAACGTTGACATCCAAGAATTCATGATCATGCCTGTAGGTGCTGAAAACTTCCGTGAAGCACTACGTATGGGTGCAGAAATCTTCCATAGCCTAAAATCAGTATTAAAAGGTAAAGGCCTTAACACTGCTGTAGGTGATGAAGGTGGATTCGCTCCAAACTTAGGTTCAAACGAAGAAGCTCTTCAAACTATCATCGAAGCAATCGAAAAAGCTGGTTACAAACCAGGTGAGCAAGTAATGCTAGCTATGGATGCTGCATCTTCTGAGTTCTACAACAAAGAAGACGGTAAATACCACCTTTCTGGTGAAGGTGTTGTGAAAACATCTGCAGAAATGGTTGACTGGTACGAAGAAATGGCTTCTAAATACCCAATCATCTCTATCGAAGACGGTTTAGATGAAAACGACTGGGAAGGTCACAAACTATTAACTGAACGCCTTGGCGGTAAAGTTCAACTTGTTGGTGACGACCTATTCGTTACAAACACTAAGAAGCTTTCTGAAGGTATTGAAAAAGGAATCGGTAACTCAATCCTTATCAAAGTTAACCAAATCGGTACACTTACTGAAACGTTCGAAGCAATCGAAATGGCAAAACGCGCTGGTTACACTGCAGTAATCTCTCACCGTTCTGGTGAAACAGAAGACAGCACAATCGCTGACATCGCGGTTGCAACAAACGCTGGCCAAATCAAAACTGGTGCTCCATCACGTACAGACCGTGTTGCGAAATACAACCAACTTCTACGTATCGAAGACCAATTACAAGACGCTTCAAGATACGATGGAATCAAAACTTTCTATAACTTAAAGAAATAATGTAAGATGAGGGAACTGCCGCTTTATGCGGCAGTTTTTGTGTGTGTGGAGTTTTGGCGAATTTTGTCTAATCGAAGATAAATAGTCGGAAATCGTGAATAAGTTCTCGGAATCGAAAATAACTTCTTAGAATCGAAAAAATCAAATCAAAAATAGAAAATAAATCTTAGATCTTAGCAGGACTTCCGGGAAAAGCATGGAACATATATAGCAAAACCAAATATGGAGTGAGATCATGATCATAAAAACCCGAGAAATCCCCCGTACTATCCTTCAATTAGAAGCTTTGCTCAAGAGATTACCTCAAAACCATTCGAAAGTCCCACAAATTATTGAAGAATTAAATATAAGAAACGCTGGTTTTAAAGGAGAACTAGCTATTGAATATCCACTAAGCCTTTTGGAGGAAAAAGACTACTATATCTTTCACAACCTAAGACTAAAAACGAACAAACACTATTTTCAACTAGATACATTGATTTTAACTTCAAAAGTGGCAATTATCCTCGAAGTGAAAAATTATTCCGGGACTATCTTCTTTGATCCAGAATTTAAACAGCTTATTCAAATAAAGGATGGAGTTGAAAAAGGATATCCTTATCCACTAACACAATTAGAGCGTCATGAATTACAGCTAAAAGAGTGGTTATTGCAAAATAAATTAAATCCAATAAACATCACTTCACTAGTCGTTATTAGCAATCCTTATTCAATTATCCGCACCTCTGCACAAGAGAAATTCCTTCATCAAAAAATTATCCACAAAGAAGATTTACCTACCAAAATACCTCTTTTAGTAAAATCCCAAAACAAGCACACACTTGATGAAAAAGAACTGAAAAAAATTTCTCGCAAATTAATTAAGCAACATACTGAAAGAGATTCCTCTATACTTGAAAGGTTTAAACTTAATGAAAGCGAGCTATTAAAAGGAGCGATATGTAAGCACTGTGGATCACTCCCTCTCGTTAGAATAAAAGCAAATTGGCACTGCCCAGCTTGTCAAAATAAAGACAAACAAGCCCATATTTCAGCTCTTAATGATTATAAATTACTTATTAAGCCAAAAATAACAAATTGTGAACTAAGAGATTTTCTATCAATAGACTCTGTAGCATCGGCAAGTAGATTACTGAAATCAATGAACCTGCCGTATAGTGGGGAAAAGAAAGGAAGGGTTTACTATTTAAAGGAGTGGGGTGAAGTGTGTCGAAAAATGTCTAATAGTGAATAAATCTTGATAATCGAAAATATAATCCAAGAATAGATTATAAATTCTTATTATCGAGAAAAAGCCCCCAAAATCGAAAATAACACAACAAATTTCAAACCTTGCTCCCTAATTACCCACCATTTCCAACTTAATATTGTATCCCCCACCCACTTATGGTACATTTAAACTATCTATTTGTGCGCATTTCAGGAGGTGTCAACTCATGCATACAGCATTAATTATTCTACTTGTTCTCGTTTCTATCGCTTTAATTACAGTTGTGTTATTACAATCTGGTAAAAGTGCAGGATTATCAGGTGCGATCTCTGGTGGTGCTGAGCAGCTTTTTGGTAAGCAGAAGGCTCGTGGTTTGGATTTAATTTTACACCGCGCAACGATTGTATTATCCGTATTATTTTTTGTTTTGACAGTTTTAGTGGCATATGTCGTACAATAATGATAAAGAGTAAGGGTCTGTAGAAACAGGCTCTTTTTTTTATCATCTAGGAAATTATAAAATTCTTGTACTGTGGATAAGCGCACGGCATCCAGCTCCAGCTCCCAGCAACTAGTGAACTTCACACTCCTCCTTACGATAAGTCAACATCGAATCGCTATCGCTCTTCGTGTTTCCTTTATCTCATACGGAGTGCTCCAGTTCATACGTTGCTAAACGGGCGCTTGCGCTTTTGTTCTTAAGTGAACATATTGGTCAAGCTCTAGTAAGTTTGTTTAAAATAGTATACATACTGTAAGTAATACTGAAAGCCCATCTGGGTTAAACTAAATAAAAGATGTAGAAGGAGTCACAAAGAAATGAAAAGAGTTTTACCAAAGCCATTTACGTTTGAAGGTGGAGACAAAGCCGTGTTGTTATTACACGGATTTACAGGAAATACAGCAGATGTACGTATGCTTGCGCGCTACTTAAGTGAGAGAGGGTATACCTGTCACGCCCCACAATACAAAGGACATGGAGTACCGCCAGAAGAGCTTGTTCACACAGGGCCCGAAGATTGGTGGAAGGATGTCGAAGAGGGGTATGAGCATTTAAAACAAATGGGATTTGAAGATATTGCTGTTGGGGGCTTATCTCTTGGTGGAGTGTTTTCCTTAAAATTAGGTTATACAATGCCAGTTAAGGGTATTATTCCAATGTGTGCGCCAATGTATATTAAAAGTGAGGAAGTTATGTATCAAGGCGTACTTGAGTATGCTAGAAACTATAAGAAGTTTGAAGGAAAAACTCCAGAGCAAATTGAAGAAGAGATGAAGGAATTCGAAAAAACGCCTATGAATACATTAAAAGCGTTGCAGGAGTTAATTGCAGATGTGCGTAATAATGTGGATATGATTTACTCGCCAACCTTTGTTGTACAAGCTAGACATGATCACATGATTAACACGGATAGTGCAAATATTATTTATAACGAAGTAGAAAATGATCATAAACAAATAAAATGGTACGAGGAATCCGGGCACGTGATCACACTTGATAAAGAGCGTGACCAATTGCACGAGGATGTGTATCAATTTTTAGAGAGCCTTGATTGGTAAACATAAAAAATATAAGGAGGATGATGACATGGACCAAGACATTCAAGTACATATTGATAAGCTTCTGTCTTTTATGAAGGAAGAGGCCTATAAGCCATTAACGGTTCAGGAGCTTGAAGAAGCATTCGGAATTGAAGACTCTGCGGTGTTCAAGGACTTTGTGAAGGCATTAGTTGTTATGGAAGACCAAGGATTAGTTGTTCGTACGCGAAGCAATCGCTATGGCTTGCCAGAAAAAATGAATCTCATAAAGGGGAAATTAATTGGTCATGCAAAAGGGTTTGCATTTGTTGATCCAGAAGATACAAGCTTAGATGATATTTTTATTCCGCCGACAGAGCTAAAAACGGCGATGCATGGAGATGTTGTTATTGTAAGAGTTAGCCCCAAAACAGGTGGTTCAAGACAAGAAGGAACCATTATCAGAATTTTAGAGCGCGGGGTAACCGAAGTAGTCGGTACCTATACAGAAAGTAAAAACTTTGGATTTGTCATTCCTGATGATAAAAAAATAGCTAATGATATTTTCATTCCGAAAAATGCGTCAAATGGAGCGGTTGAGGGACATAAAGTTGTTGTTAAACTAACAACATACCCTGAGGGACGAATGAGTGCTGAGGGAGAAGTGATTGAAATTTTGGGTCATAAAAATGATCCTGGTGTTGATATTTTATCAGTCATCCATAAGCACGGACTTCCAGGTCCATTCCCGGTTGAAGCGTTGGAACAAGCAAACGATGTACCAGAAACAATAAAAGAAGAAGATCTAAAGGATCGCCGCGATCTTCGAAACGAAACAATCGTCACAATTGACGGAGCAGATGCAAAAGATTTGGATGATGCAGTAACCGTTCAAAAGTTAGAAAACGGAAACTATAAACTAGGTGTCCATATCGCGGATGTCAGTCATTATGTAACAGAACAGTCACCGATTGATCGGGAAGCTCTAGACCGCGGGACAAGTGTGTACTTAGTTGACCGAGTGATTCCGATGATCCCGCATCGACTATCAAATGGGATTTGTTCATTAAATCCAAAGGTAGATCGCCTTACATTATCATGTGAAATGGAAGTTGATGAAACAGGAACTGTGGTTAATCACGAAATCTTCCAAAGTGTCATCAAAACAACAGAACGAATGACCTACTCTGATGTGAATAAGATTTTAGAGGATCGTGATGAAGAGCTTTTACAAAAATATGAGCCGTTAATTCCAATGTTTGAACTCATGGGTGAGCTTGCTCAAGTGTTACGAACAAAAAGAATGACTCGCGGTGCGATTGACTTTGATTTTAAAGAAGCTAAGGTCCTTGTTGATAAAGAGGGAAATCCTACAGAGGTTGTGCTCCGTGAGCGTTCTGTAGCGGAACGTCTTATCGAGGAATTCATGCTTTTAGCAAATGAAACGGTGGCTGAGCATTTCCACTGGATGAATGTACCGTTTATTTATCGTATTCACGAAGATCCAAATGCAGAAAAATTACAGCGTTTCTTAGAGTTTATTACAAACTTTGGCTATACAGTAAAAGGATCAGGAAACGATATTCACCCAAGAGCTCTGCAAAATATTTTAGAGGAAGTCTCAGGTACACCTGAAGAAACGGTGATTTCAACTGTCATGCTTCGTTCCATGAAGCAAGCAAAATATGATCCAGAGAGCCTTGGACATTTTGGACTTGCAACAGAGTATTATACACATTTTACATCACCAATTCGTCGTTATCCTGACCTAATCGTTCATCGATTAATAAGAACATATTTAATTGAAGGAAAAGTCGATGAGGAAACACGTTCAAGCTGGGCTGAGAGTCTTCCTGTTATTGCTGAACACTCTTCTAATATGGAGAGAAGAGCAGTTGAAGCAGAACGTGAAACAGATGAATTGAAAAAAGCTGAATATATGCTTGATAAAATTGGTGAAGAATACGACGGTATCATCAGCTCTGTCACAAACTTTGGTATGTTTGTTGAGCTGCCTAATACGATTGAAGGTCTTGTCCACGTAAGTTATATGACAGATGACTATTATCGCTATGATGAGAGTCACTATGCGATGATTGGTGAACGTACAGGAAATGTGTACCGCATTGGTGATGAAATTACTGTACGTGTCGTAAACGTAAATAAAGACGAACGCTCAATCGACTTTGAAATTGTCGGTATGAAAGGGACAAGAAGACTTCAGGCTAAAGAAACACCAAAAGTTATTGTGGCGGGGAATGGCAGAAAAGATTCTACTTCACGCGCCAATGGAAAAAAACGTGAAAGTGACAGAGATGGAGAATGGTCAACTCGTCCACCACGCAAAAAGAAGAAAAAGCATTATGAAAATTCTCCAAAAGCAAAGCGGAAAAAGAAAAAGAGATAAAAGGAAAAAATGGGGTAGGCTTTATATGAATAAAGTTAACCCCATTTCGTTCTCCTAGATCTTAATTGGTACCATAATAGTTAGTTCAGGATCATCTTTCAAAGGATCATACCTAATTGGATAAGCATCAATTTGACCGATGTGTTGATCATTCACTTGGTAGCCGTGCTCTTCGATCCATTTGTAAAGGGAAAAGTAGGCTTCTTGGACTTTTGAACCTTTGTAATCAAGTGCTGCGTATGTGTTCTCTTCGAACTCAAAGACTGAAAGTCCATGTGATGTATATACATCATTTTCTTCGACACAAATATAATAGGTAAACCCGTTAGGAATATTGTGAACAGAGATTCCATAGATGGATTGGTTATCCTTTAATACAGGGTCGCTCAAAATTTGCTGTCGGAATTGATGTAGAACTTTCCTTATATCTCCCTGGTCAGCTTGCTTAAATGTACCTTGCCACATAATACCTATTCCTTGAAAAGCAGATTTTTCTATTAGTTTTACGTCCATAGCTCACCTCGTACTATCGATTTGCCTAATAGTTTCGATACTGTAAACATCATATCCTGCTTTTGTATTATAATTGAGTTACCGTCCATTTTTTGTTAAAATAGTACGTATCGCTATATCGAGGGGAGGGAATACAATGCCTAAAGGAATGGGAAAAGCATTAGCGCAAAATAAAAAAGCTAATCATGATTACGCCATTGAGGAAACATTTGAGGCTGGCATTGTCCTTCAAGGTACGGAAATAAAGTCAATTCGTAATGGACGTGTAAACTTAAAGGATTCTTACGCACGTATTGAACGCGGTGAGGTTTTCTTGCTTAATATGCATGTGAGTCCTTATGAACAAGGGAACCGTTACAACCATGATCCATTAAGACCAAGAAAGCTTTTGTTAAAAAAACGTGAAATCGCCAAACTAATTGGGGCCACAAAAGAAGAGGGTTATGCACTTGTACCATTAAAGATGTACATCAAAAATGGTTATGCAAAAGTGTTAATCGGCCTTGGAAAAGGGAAAAAGAAATACGACAAACGTGAGGATCTTAAGAAGAAAGAAGCAAAACGTGATATCGAACGTGCCTTCAGAGAACGTCAGAAAATGTAGTGGGAAAACCTTACAATTGCAATTTTAGGTCAATCTGCTATAATAGTCTTTGTAAGGCAGTCAACTTACTTTTAAAACTTCATAAGCAATTAAGCTTATTCTATCTTTAAACTTCCCGTATTCCCTAGCTGGTATAATACGGCTTATCATGGGGACGTTACGGATTCGACAGGGATAGTTCGAGCTTAGGTTGCGGGCCGAAGGGATCGTCTTCGTAAAAACGTCACGCCAATAATAACTGGCAAATCTAACAATAACTTAGCTTTAGCAGCTTAATAACTGCTTAGCTGTTCCTCCCTCCATCGTCCATGTGGTAGGGTAAGGGACTCACTCTTAGTGGACTACGCCTAATTCCTCCGTCTGGGGATGATGGAAGAGACCAATCAGACTAGCTGCTCTGACGCCTGTCGATAGGCATAGGAGTTAGCGAAACCGCAAATATATCGACTACGCTCGTAGACGCTTAAGTGCCGTTATGTCTGGACGAGGGTTCGACTCCCTCCGTCTCCACCAAAATACATAGTTTGGTGGTTAATTACGAAAACTTCCACAGACCTACCAAATGCGGTAGGTCTGT